>NZ_JASCPA010000008.1:0-102530 GCF_029959715.1 Pseudomonas sp. PS02288
GGGGTATGGCGGGGGTTGCGGCGAACCCTATTCTGCGCCGCACGCCCGAAGGAGAGTTCGCCATGTCCAGCATCAGCAAGGCCGCCGCTCTGCGCATCGCCCTGGCGTCGCGCGCGCTCGGCCTGGAAAACCCGGCCTCGTTCATCGCCGCACTGGGCGGCAAGCTCGGCCTGCCGATCGACGAGAACAAGCTCGCCGGACTCACCGTCGAGGATCTGCGCGCGCTGCTGATCGGCGACGAGGAACTGGAAATCGCCACCGACATCGCCGCGCCCACGCTCAAGCAGGCGGTGCGCTACCTGTGGGGCGAACAGGACGGCGACGAAGCGCTGCCGGCCGCCAGCGCCGTCGAACTGCCCGGTGGCGCGCACCTGCGGGTCGCCGTGGCTTCCAACAGCCAGGAAATGCTCGACGGCCACTTCGGTTCCTGCCCGCGTTTCCTCATCTACGACGTCAGCACCGAGCAGGCGCTGTTGCGCGAACTGCGCAGCACCGCGGCAGCCGATGCCAGCGACGACCGCAACACCGCGCGCGCCGAACTGATCGGCGACTGCCAGTTGCTCTACGTGCAATCCATCGGCGGTCCGGCGGCGGCCAAGGTGATTCGCGCGGGCGTGCATCCGCTGAAATTCCCCAAGGCGGCACCGGCGCAGGAAGCCCTCGCCAAGCTGCAGGCCGTGCTGCCGGCGCCACCGCCGTGGCTGGCCAAGGTGATGGGTGTGGAAAGCCGCTCGCTGGCGCGTTTCGCCGTCGACCTGGAAAGCTGAGGAGTCCGCATGCTCGAAGAAGCCCTGCTCGATGATCTCGCCGCCCAGGCCGCGCAAGCGCCGCTCGACGATGCGCGCCTAGCCGAACTGCGCCTGGCTTTTCCCGGCCTTTCGCTGACCCTGTGCAGCGATAACGACGTGCCGCTGAAGCTGCAGCCAGTACGCGGCGGCGACGGGTTCAGCCTGTACCTGGTCGATGCCCGCGAGCACTGCGCGAGCCTGACCAACGATGCGCAGAACGCCAGCGGCGTGGTGCTGGCACTGCACGACGACGACTGATCCGCACCCAGGAGTGCTGCCCATGTTCGGCTATCTGAACCCCACCCCCGCGCCTGCCCGGACCCGCCGCGATCCCTTGCTGCTGCTTGCCGGCATCGCCCGCCACGGCTCGCTGCAGGGTGCCGCCGCGGAGCAGGGCATCGAGCTGGAGCGCGCCGGGGTGATGGTCGAATGGCTGAACAACCTCTCGCCCCTGCCGCTGGTGCACTGCAATGCCGACGGAAGTGCGCGGCTCAGCGAGCACGGCCACCAGGCGCTCGCGCTGCTCGGCGATCGCAGCCACGACTTCAACGCCTTCCTGCACACCCTGGACAGCCTGAAGGTGCGCTTCGAGGGCTTCCAGCACAGCTACCGCCTGAAAAGGAGATGGGACATGCGCACCAGCGCGAGAAACCAGTTCCTCGGCCGTATCGACGAGATCCGTACCGGGCCGATCAACAGCGAAGTGCACCTCGACATCGGCGCCGAACAGCCGCTGGTGGCCACCGTCACCCAGGAAAGCATCGCCCGCCTGGGCCTGGAAATCGGCGGCGAAGCGATCGCCCTGATCAAGGCCTCGTGGGTCATCCTGAGCAGCAACGACAGCCTGCGCTGCAGCGCGCGCAACCAGTTCCGCGGGCTGGTGCAGAGCGTGCGCGAAGGGCCTATCAACACCGAGGTCGGCCTGGCGCTGGCCAGCGGGCGAACGCTCACCGCGGTGATCACCCACGAGAGCGCCGACGACATGGAGCTCAACCGCGGACAGATGCTCACCGCGCTGATCAAGGCCTCGCATGTCATCCTCGCCGTCGATGACTGAGCGGGCGGCGCAGCACATGGTCCGACCGCCACCTCCCGCCGCCGGCCCCGCGCTCGAGGCGGTGCCCGCGCTGGCGCGCTGCGAAAACTGCCCGCACCGCGCCGAACGCTTCGCCGTGGGCCGCTGCACGCCGCAGAACGCCTGCATCCAGGTGCGCAACGGTCGCCTCAACGACGCCTTCCTCAGCCGCAACCCGGAATGCGCCGAAGGCTGTCTGCACGACCTGTTCTGGGAGCGCCGCGCCATCGCCGTGCGTTATGCGCCGCTGGAGTCGATCTCCTCGCTGATCAACGACCCCGACGAAGTGGTGCGCCGCGCCGTCGCCAGCCGCCTGCCGGTCGCCGAACTGCCGGCGCTGCTCGGCGACCCCGACCGCGAGGTGCGCGTGACCCTGGCCAGCCGCCTGCCGGCCGAACACCTGAGCGCGCTGATCGAGGACAGCGACTACCTGGTACGCCTGCTGGTCGCCCAGCGCCTGCCGCTGGGCGAACTGCGCCGGCTGGCCCATGACAGCGACAGCGAGGTGCGCAAGGCGGTGGCACGGCGGCTGCCGGCGTTCGCCCTGCGTCTGCTGCGCGACGACCCAGAGCCGCAGGTGCGCACCATCGTCGCCAGCCGTGGCCTGCTGGAAACCCGTGTGGGCCTGCTCAACGACCCGGACTGGCTGGTGCGCCTGCGCGCCGCCGTGCGCGTACCCCTGGAATACCTGGCGCCTCTCGCCGACGACCCCGAAGAAGATATCCGCAACCTGGTGGCCCGGCGTCTCGCTGGCGACCCACTGGACAACGATCTGGATGAGGACGATCCATGCAGCAGCTCCTGAGCCCCAGTTGGCCGACCACCGCCGCCCTGGCCGAACGCATCGCGGAAACCCGGCCACGCCCGCACCATGCCGCGCTTCTGGCGACACTGGCGAAGCTGCTGCCGGACCTGGATTTCCAGTACCGCCGCAGTGTCGGCGGCTGGTACCGCAGCGGCGCGGTGCGTAGCCCCGGCGGCAGCCTGCTCAACGCCTCGCTGGAGGACTGGCTGGAGCTGCGCTACCAGCAGCACGACGAGGATTTCGCCGCGGTGCTGCGCGAACTGGTCGAGACGCAGCCGGTGGTGACCCGGCTGAACGGCTGCATCCACTACTTCGTCGCCCAGTACGCGCCGGGCGCCTCGTCGTTCTGGCAGGTCGAGGTCGAGGAGCTGCAGGAAGTCTTCGAGCGCCGCCTGTTGCCCAACGACCCGAACCCCAACGACCTGCAGGAACTGCTCGAACCGCTGCAGCCGGCCTCGATCACCCCGCAACCGGTCGCGGCGCCGCGCTATCGGCTGTCGCGTCTGGTGGATGTCCGCGTGCTACTCGACAGCCAGGCCAACGACGACCCGGTCCAGCGCTTCATCCGCGAATGGCAGATCGGCAGCGCCGCCGACCAACCGCTGTGCAAGCACTGGCTGGTGCAGCAACAGGAAAGCCTCGATGTGTTCCACCAGCGGCAGACCCGCCTGCGCATGCTGGCGGTGCGCGAGCGTCCGCTGCAGAGCTTTCCCTGGAGCCTGCGCGAGCGCGGCCTGGCGCTGGCCAGGCAGCTGCAGGCCTTCGAGCGCCTGGCCGGCTACCGCGGTGCCTGGTACTTCCACCTGATCGCCGGCGCCAGCGTACCGGCCGAGCTGGCCCAGCACCTGCTGGACGACGAGCAGGCCGGCTTCCACTACCTGCCCGATCGCGAAGCCGCGCTGCTCAGACGCTGGGTGGAATCACCCTACAACTGCTGATCCCCAGCGCCTGCCCGGCTCCGGGCAGGCGTTCCCCCGCGTGTCGCCTCTCTGACGATGGCTTGTCGGCAATCCCCCGCGGAGCGGCCCGATTGTCGGCTTCGCCACAAAGCCTCACATACAAAATCCTTTAAAAACAATCAGATAGTTATGGCATGCCGCTTGCGAGGCTCATCGCATCCAGCCGCAGGTGACCGCCATGCACGCCAAAGACATCGCCCAGTTGCTCGACGAACCCGCTTGCAGCCACAACCACAAGGAAAAATCCGCGTGCGCCAAGCCCAAGCCGGGTGCCACCGACGGCGGCTGCGCCTTCGATGGCGCGCAGATCGCCCTGCTGCCGATCGCCGATGTGGCGCACATCGTCCACGGTCCGATCGCCTGCGCCGGCAGCTCCTGGGATAACCGCGGCACGCGCTCCTCCGGGCCGACGCTGTACCGCATTGGCATGACCACCGACCTCACCGAGCAGGACGTGATCATGGGCCGAGGCGAAAAACGCCTGCTCCACGCGATCCGCCAGGCCGTGGAAGAGTTCTCGCCCGCCGCGGTGTTCGTCTACAACACCTGCGTCACCGCGCTGATCGGCGACGACGTCGACGCCGTGTGCAAGGCCGCCGCCGGGCATTTCAGCGTGCCTGTGGTACCGGTGGACGCGGCCGGTTTCTACGGCACCAAGAACATGGGCAACCGCCTGGCCGGCGAGGCGATGTTCAAGTACGTGATCGGCACCGGCGAACCCCTGCCGTTGCCGACCAGCGCCGCGCGCCCCGGCATCCGCGTGCACGACATCAACCTGATCGGCGAATACAACATCGCCGGCGAGTTCTGGCATGTGCTGCCCCTGCTCGACGAACTCGGCCTGCGGGTGATCTGCACACTGTCCGGCGACGCGCGTTTCCACGAAGTGCAGGCCATGCACCGCGCCGAGCTGAGCATGGTGGTGTGCGCCAAGGCGCTGCTGAACGTGGCGCGCAAACTGGAAAGCAGCTTCGGCGTGCCCTGGTTCGAGGGCAGCTTCTACGGCGTCAACGATACCTCCGAAGCGCTGCGCACCATCGCCCGCATGCTCGGCGACGAGGACCTCGCGGCCCGCGTCGAAACCCTCATCGCCCGCGAGGAGGCGCGCATCGACCTGGCCCTGGCGGCGTGGCGCGCGCGCCTGGATGGCAAACGCGTGCTGCTCTACACCGGCGGGGTGAAATCCTGGTCGGTGGTCTCCGCACTGCAGGACCTGGGCATGACCGTGGTGGCCACCGGCACCAAGAAATCCACCGAGGAAGACAAGCAGCGCATCCGCGAACTGATGGGCGAGGAGGCGCGCATGCTCGACGAGGGCAGCCCGCAGGCGCTGCTCGACTGCATGCGCGACTACCGCGCCGATCTGCTGATCGCCGGCGGTCGCAACATGTACACCGCGCTGAAGGCGCGCCTGCCGTTCCTCGATATCAACCAGGAGCGCGAGTTCGGCTATGCCGGCTACGAGGGCATGCTGGAACTCGCCCGGCAGATCGCGCTGACCCTCGAATCGCCGGTCTGGCAGGCCGTGCGCGAACGCGCGCCCTGGGACCAGCCGGCCACCTTGCACGCGGCGGAGGCCTGAGCCATGGCGCAGATCATCCGTCGCGACAAAGCCCTGGCGGTCAATCCGCTGAAGGTCAGCCAACCGGTCGGCGCTTCGCTGGCGTTCCTCGGCATCCGCAACGCCATCCCGATGATGCACGGCTCGCAGGGCTGCACGGCGTTCGCCAAGGTCTTCCTGGTGCGGCATTTCCGCGAGCCGATCCCGTTGCAGACCAGCGCCATGGACCACGGCAGCGCGGTGATGGGCGCCGACGACAACGTCCTCGAAGGACTCGCCGGGATCATCGGTAAGCGCAAGCCGGCGCTGGTCGGTCTGCCCACCACCGGGCTCTCGGAAACCCAGGGCACCGATATCCACCGGCTGGTCCGCGAGTTCCGCGCGCAGCACCCTGAGCTGGCGGCGACCCCGGTGATCGCGGTGAACACGCCGGACTACAGCGGCTGCCTGGAAAGCGGCTATGCGCTGGCGGTGGAAGCGATGCTCGCTGCGCTGGTGGTCGAGGACCGCGGCCGGGCCGGGCGCCGCCCGCGCCAGGTTAACGTGCTCGCCGGCAGCCTGCTGACCGCCGCGGACATCGAGCAGCTCAAGGAACTGATCGAAGCCTTCGGCCTGAGCCCGGTGGTGCTGCCGGACCTCGCCGATGCGCTGGACGGCCACCTGACCGACGCGCAGTTCACCCCGTTCAGCGTCGGCGGTACGCCGGTGGAGGCCTTCGCCACGCTGGGTGAAGCGGCGCTGACACTGGTCATCGGCCGCTCGCTGGGCAAGGCCGCGGACATTCTCGCCGCGCGCACCGGCGTACCCGACCGGCGCTTCGACAGCCTGATGGGCCTGCAGCGCGTCGATGCGCTGGTCGACTGCCTGCGCCAGCTCAGCGGCCAGCCGGTGCCGGCAAGCCTCGAGCGCCAGCGCGCGCAGTTGCAGGACTGCATGGTCGACACCCACTTCATGCTCGGCTATGCGCGCTACGCCATCGCCGCCGATCCGGACCTGCTGTTCGCCCTCGCCGACCTGGTCGCCTCCATGGGCGGCGAAACCGTCGCCGCGGTGGCACCGGCGCAGGCGCCGATCCTCGCCGAACTGGCCTGCGCGCAGGTGAAGATCGGCGACCTGCAGGATCTGGAGAAACTCGCCGCCGAAGGCCACGCGCAGCTGCTGCTGGCCAACTCCCACGCCGCACAGAGCGCCGAACGCCTGGACATCCCGCTGCAACGCGCCGGCTGGCCGTTGTACGACCGCATCGGCGGGCAGATGCAGCTGTGGATCGGCTACCGCGGCACCCGGCAGACGCTGTGCAACCTGGCCAACCTGATGCTTGGCGAAATCCACAAGCACGAGGTCCAGCCCTATCGCTCGATCTACGCGGTGCGCCCGGCCGACGACAGTCCGGCGCACGCACCGCAGGTGCCGCAGCCATGCGCCACCTGAAACTGGTAACGCTTCGAGGAGGAAACCGCATGTCCTTGCGCATCGCGTTCGCCAGCTCCGACCGGCAGCTGGTCGATCAGCACTTCGGCGCCGCCGAGGCATTCGCCATCTACGCCTTCGAGCCCCCCGTCACGCGCCTGGTGGAAGTCGCCGAGTTCAGCGAGACGGACGTATTGATGGACGGCCACGAAGGCAAGCTGGCAAGCAAGATCGAGCTGCTCGGCGGCTGCGCGGCGGTGTACTGCGTGGCGGTCGGCGGCTCGGCGATCAAGCAGTTGCTGGCCGCCGGCATCCAGCCGATGAAGGTCGAGGAGGGCAGCGCCATCGACGACTGCCTGCGCGAGCTGATCGACGCCACCCAGACCGATGCCGCGCCCGTGTGGCTGCGCAAGGCACTGCACGGCGAGCGTGACGAGAAGCGCTTCGACGCCTTGCTCAACGAGGCCTGGCAGGAATGATCGAGACCCGCGCCCGCGTCGTCCGTGACGTCCATGGCCAATTGCGCATGCATGGCGAAACGCCCGCCGCCTGTGGCGCCTGCCAGGTACGCGGCAGCTGCGCCGGCAACGATGACGCACTGGACATTGCCCCGGACGACGGGCTCTGCGACGGGCAGAGCGTGATCCTTTCGGTCCGCGAGGCCGACCTGCTGCGTGCCAGTTTCTATGCCTACGGGGTGCCCAGCCTGAGCGTGGTGGTCGGCGCGATGGTCGGCTCGCTATACGGCGATTTCGCCGCCATCGGCGGCGCGCTGCTCGGCCTATGCGCGGGCCTCGGCCTGACGCACCTGCTCGGCAGCCGCCAACCCCTGCTGGTCAGCCAGCACCTCGACGATTCCCCCCCAGACAGCGGAGAACACCCATGAGCCAGGCAGTCGCCGAACTTCAGCAGGACGAGATCTTCAAGCGCGAGATGGTCAAGCAGATGCGCGCCATCGACAGCTACGGCACCTACGACAGCTGGTCCGACGCGCGCGTGCTCGAGCCCTTCGTGGTGACCAAGGCCCAGCGTCGCGAGATGCCGGTGATCGGCGACCCGGACGAGATCGTGGTGGCGCGGATCAAGGCCTTCTACAACGCCATCGCCACCCTCATCGAACGCCAGTGCAAGCTGATGGCGGTGCCGCTGATCAACCTCAGCCACGAAGGCTTCGGCCGCGTGCTGATCACCGTCGGCAAGCTGGTGGTGTTCGAACGCACCCTGCGCGACGTGCACCGCTTCGGCTTCGAGACCTTGGAAGCGATGGAGGCCGAAGCCACCAAGCACATCGACGGGGCACTGGCGATGATCGAGCGCTTCCCCGACGTCGCCGGCCTGTAAGGAGAGCCACCACATGGAACCGACCGATAGCCAGGCGCTGGACAAAGAAGTGCGCAAGCTCAAGCGCATCGCCAGCGAATGGGCCGGGCAGCTGCACGATCTGGTCGAGGATCGCCTGCCCGCCGCCTACGAGGAGATACCCCGCATCGCGCAATCCACCTATGACGCCTGCAAGGCGTGGGCGGATGCCAGTGCACGTTTGCAACAACTTGCCGAGGAGGCATCCCGATGAACATTACCGGCCTAACCCGAGGCGGCCAGAGCTGGACGCCGGCCTTCGTCGTCAGCGTCGACCAGAGCACCTGCATCGGCTGCGGACGCTGCTTCAAGGTCTGCCCGCGCGACGTGTTCGAGCTGATCGAACTGGACGACGAAGACCTCGACGACGTGCGCAGCGTGATGAGCCTGGGCAACGAACTGGATTGCATCGGCTGCGGCTCCTGCAGCCGCGTCTGCCCGAAGAACTGCCATAGCCACGAAGCCATGCCCAGCGCCGGCTGACCTGGCTCCCGCCACATCAAGGAGTACCGCCATGCGTGGACCTCAAGGACAGGCCTGCCGTTTGCCGAGCAATCTGCGCAGTACCCTCACCCTGCTCATCCAGCGCCTGCGCCAGAGCGCGCAGGGCTTTCGCCAGGATGCGCTGCCGGCGCACGTCGACCCGGATTACCTGGCCTTCGTGCGCGTCACCGACCCGGTGAACGGCCGCTCGGGTTATCAGGGCTACTGGCGCGACAAGGCCGAACGGCTGCAGCTGGAGGTGTTGTTCAACAGTGATGGCAGCTACTACGCCGAACTCGACCTCGACGTGCAGCACCCGCAGGACCCACGCTGGTTCGTCGAATCGCTCACCGCCTGGGGCCGCGACGGCCAGGTGAAGATCGACCCACGGCTGTGGCCGACGCTGTAGGCGCCGAACGCAGGATGGGCCGGACGGCGATCCGCCTCGAAAACCCGGCGGGCTGAGGCCATCCTGCGCGGCGGGAAAACCCGTAGGATGGGTCGAGCGCAGCGATACCCCTCAAGCGTCCCTGATGGGTATCGTCGCTACGCTCCTCGACCCATCCTACTGACTGCAGCGGATCGCCGGCCGGTCAACAAAAAACGCCCTCCACAGCTGCGACCATCCGCTGCATTTCCCCTCTGTAGCAAATCCAACAAAGCAGTGTCGGCGTCCCCTTCCAAACAGCCTCGGCGCCTTTTCTCCGCAAGTCCCTCTGTTTAAAAACAACCACTTAGGCTTGAAAACCGGTTTGGCACAGGCCGTGCTCTGTCCCTCCTGTCATCTCACGAAGATTCTGGAGGTCAACCGTGATCAACCTCACAGCCCAAGCCGAGCAAGCCATCCACCGATTCATTCAGGGTGCCGAAGGGCAGGTCGCCGGTCTGCGCGTCGCGGTGGCCGGCGGTGGCTGCTCCGGCCTGCAGTACGCCCTGCGCCTGGAGTCGAGCCAGGAAGAAGACGACCTGGTGCTGACCATCGGCAGCGTCACCCTGCTGGTCGATCCCCTCAGCGCCCCATCACTGGACGGCTGCAACATCGACTTCGTCCACAGCCTGGCCGGCAGCGGCTTCCAGTTCAGCAACCCCAATGCCAAGACCCAGTGCGGTTGCGGCAAGTCATTCGCCGCCTGAGAGGACAACCTTCATGTGGGATTACTCGGATAAGGTCAAAGAGCACTTCTTCAGCCCGCGCAATGCCGGCGCGCTGGAAGGCGCGAACGGTGTCGGCGACGTCGGCTCGATTTCCTGCGGCGACGCCTTGCGCCTGATGCTCAAGGTCGATCCGGAAAGCGAAGTGATCCAGGACGCCAGCTTCCAGACGTTCGGCTGCGGTTCGGCCATCGCCTCCTCCTCCGCGCTCACCGAAATCATCAAGGGCAAGACCCTCGACGAAGCGCTGAAGGTCAGCAACCAGGACATCGCCGACTACCTCGACGGCCTGCCGCCGGAAAAGATGCACTGCTCGGTGATGGGCCGCGAAGCCCTGCAGGCTGCGGTGGCCAACTACCGCGGTGAAGTCTGGAGCGACGACCACGAGGAAGGCGCGCTGGTGTGCAAATGCTTCGCGGTGGACGCGGTGCTGATAGAGGACACCATCCGCGCCAACAAGCTGACCACCGTCGAGGAAGTCACCAACTACACCAAGGCCGGCGGCAGCTGCGCCGCCTGCCACGAAGGGATCGAGGAGATCCTGGTCAAGGTGCTCGCCGAGACCGGCGTGGCCTTCGACCCGACCGCCACCCCGGCACCGGTGGAAGTCGCGCCGGCGCAGATGAACACCCTGCAGCGTATCCGCCGCATCGAACAGGTGATCCAGGCCGTGCGCCCGCAACTGCAGCGCGACCATGGCGACATCGAACTGGTCGACGTGGATGGCAAGACCGTCTACGTGAACATGATCGGCGCCTGCTCCGGCTGCCAGATGGAATCGCTGACCCTCAACGGTATCCAGCAGAAGCTGATGGAAGAGCTGGGGGAGTTCATTCGCGTGGTACCGACCCGCGCCGGTTCGCTGACCCGCGCCATGGGGAACTAGACGATGGAAACCATCTATCTCGACAACAACGCCACCACCCGCGTCGATCCGCTGGTGGTCGACGCCATGCTGCCGTACTTCACCGAGCAGTTCGGCAACCCCTCGTCGCTGCACAGCTTCGGCAACCGCGTAGGCCTGGCGCTGAAGAAGGCACGCATGCAGGTGCAGGCGCTGCTCGGCGCTGCGCATGACACCGAGGTCATCTTCACCTCCTGCGGTACCGAGAGCGACTCCACCGCGATCCTGTCGGCGCTGCGTGCACAGCCGGAGCGCCGCGAGATCATCACCACCGTGGTCGAGCACCCGGCGATCCTCGCGCTCTGCGAGCATCTGGAGAAAGAGGGCTACGTGATCCACCGCCTGAAGGTCGACGGCAAGGGCCGCCTGGACCTCGACGAATACCGCGGACTGCTCAGCGAGCGTGTCGCCATCGTCAGCGTGATGTGGGCGAACAACGAGACCGGCACCTACTTTCCGGTGAAGGAAATGGCCGAGCTGGCGCACGCCGCCGGGGTGATGTTCCACACCGACGCCGTGCAGGCGGTGGGCAAGATTCCGCTGGAGCTGGCCGACAGCAAGATCGACATGCTCTCCGCGTCCGGCCACAAGCTGCACGCGCCCAAGGGCATCGGCGTGCTCTACCTGCGCCGCGGCAGCCGTTTCCGTCCGCTGCTGCGCGGTGGACATCAGGAACGCGGCCGGCGCGCCGGCACCGAGAACAGCGCGGCCATCGTCGCCCTCGGCCAGGCGGCGGAGATGGCGCTGACATCGATGGAGCATGAGAACACCGAAGTGCGCCGCCTGCGCGACAAGCTCGAAGCCGGCGTACTGGCGCAGGTCAGCCACGCCTTCGTCACCGGTGACCCGGACAACCGCCTGCCGAACACCGCCAACATCGCCTTCGAATACATCGAGGGCGAGGCGATCCTGCTGTTGCTGAACAAGTTCGGCATCGCCGCTTCCAGCGGTTCGGCCTGCACCTCGGGCTCGCTGGAACCGTCCCACGTGATGCGCGCGATGGGCATTCCCTACACCGCGGCCCACGGCACCGTGCGCTTCTCGCTGTCGCGCTACACCACCGAAGCGGAAATCGACCGCGTCATCGAGGTGGTGCCGCAGGTGGTCGCGCAGTTGCGCAAGCTGTCGCCTTACTGGAACGACCTCGGGCCGGTGGCCGACCCGCAACAGGCCTTCGCACCGGTCTACGCCTGAGGGATACGCGATGAAAGGCGAGTCTGCGGCAGTCATCATCGACGACACCACGCTGCGCGACGGCGAGCAGTCCGCCGGCGTGGCCTTCAGCCTGGAAGAGAAGCTGGCGATCGCCCGCGGGCTCGACCGGCTCGGCGTACCGGAACTGGAAATCGGCATTCCGGCAATGGGCGAGGAGGAGTGCGAGAGCATTCGCGCGGTGGCCGGGCTCGGCCTGCAGGCCGATCTGCTGGTGTGGTGCCGGATGCATGCCGGCGACCTGATCGCCAGCCGCAACCTGCCGGTGCAGATGGTCGACCTGTCGATCCCGGTGTCCGACCTGCACATCCACAAGAAACTCGGCCGCGACCGTGCCTGGGTGCTGCGCCAGATCGAGTACCTAGTTCCGCTGGCGCTGGATTCCGGCTGGCGCGTACTGGTTGGCTGCGAGGACGCCTCGCGGGCCGACCCGGACTTCCTCGCCGAGGTCGCCGAAGCTGCGCAACGTGCCGGCGCCCAGCGCCTGCGCTTCGCCGACACCCTCGGCATCCTCGAGCCTTTCGGCGTCTACCAGCGTATCGCCCAGCTGCGCAGCGTCTGCGACCTCGAACTGGAGATGCACGCCCACGACGACCTCGGCCTGGCCACGGCGAACAGCCTGGCGGCGGTGAAAGCCGGCGCCGGCCACGTCAACACCACGGTCAACGGCCTCGGCGAACGCGCCGGCAACGCCGCGCTGGAAGAAGTCGCCGTGGGCTTGATGACGCTCTACGGCCTCGATTGCGGCCTCGACCTGACGGCCTTCCCGGCACTTTCGCAGCAGGTTGCCCAGGCCGCCGGCCGGCCAGTCGGCTGGCAGAAGAGCCTGGTGGGCGAGGGCGTGTTCACCCACGAGGCCGGCATCCATGTCGACGGCCTGCTCAAGGACCCGCTGATCTATCAGGGCCTCGATCCCGCGCTGATCGGCCGCGAACACCGCCTGGTGCTCGGCAAGCATTCCGGCAGCCGCTCGGTCCAGGCCAGCTTCGCCCGCATCGGCATCGAACTGTCGCTGAACGACGCCGGCCTGTTGCTGCCGGCGATCCGCGCGCTTGCGGTGCGCTGCAAGCGCGCGCCCCGCGACGAGGAATTGCTCGCCCTGCATGCGCTGTGCAATCCGCCCGCGCTTTCGCCCTCGCAAGGAGATGCCCATGTCCGCACCAACTGATGCCGCACCGTCACTCTGGCAGTTGATGCGCGACGACATCGCCTGCGTCTTCCAGCGCGATCCGGCGGCGCGTTCGCGCTGGGAGGTGCTGACCACCTATCCCGGCGTGCACGCGGTGCTGCTGTACCGCCTCGCGCATCGTCTGTGGCGACTGGAGCTGGCCTACCCGGCGCGACTGCTGAGCTTCGTCGCGCGGCTGTGGAGCAACGTCGACATACACCCCGGCGCACGCATCGGGCTGCGCTTCTTCATCGATCACGGCGCCGGCGTGGTGATCGGCGAAACGGCCGAAATCGGTGACGACGTGACCCTCTACCATGGCGTCACCCTGGGCGGCACCACCTGGAACAAGGGCAAGCGCCACCCGACCCTCGGCAATGGCGTGGTGGTTGGCGCCGGCGCGAAGGTGCTCGGGCCGATCACCCTCGGCGACCGGGTGCGCGTCGGCGCCAACTCGGTGGTGGTGCACAGCGTCGGCGCGGACCGCACCGTGGTCGGAATCCCCGGCAAGGAAGTGGTGTCGCTGAAAACCGTGGTGAATGGCGAGGAGGGCATCAACCTCGATCACCACCTGATTCCCGACCCGGTGGGCAAGCTCATCGCCTCGCTGATCCAGCGCCTGGAGCGTCTCGAGGGCGCGCCCGAGTTGCCGGCCATCGTCGCAGCGGAAGAGCCGGCGGCGGTCGTACAGAACGATCTGCACACCTTCACCGGCGATACGCTGGCACCGCTTTCCGGCGCGGTCGGCAGGCTGCTGGAGAAGGCCGCGATTCTCTACCCGCAGATGGAAGCCGAAAACCTGCTGCTGGAAGCCTGGGCGCTGGCCTCCGATCATCCCCAGGTACTCGGCGCGCTGTATCGCTTCTACTTCTATCGCCATCGCCTCGACGACGCACTGGGCGTTGCCGAGCACACCCTGCGCACCAGTGCCGCCCAGGCCCGCCTGAACGCCGACTGGGAGAGCCTTCAGCCTGCGGATTTCGCCGGCCCGCAGAGCGACATGCATCACCTCTACCTGCTCGCGCTGAAGGCCTGCGCCTACCTCGAATTACGCCTCGGACGCTGCGCGTCGGCCAAGCAGCGGCTGGAGGCACTTTGCAGGCTCGACCCCAACAACAGCCTGGGCGGCGCCTATCTGCTGAGTCTCGCCGATCTTTCCGATTTCGACTGCACGTCAAACGCCGCCTGATGGGAGCACCGCTATGAGCTACCTGGAAAACTCGCTACGTGAACTCGAAGGCGCCGAGGAATTCCTCGAGTTCTTCGCCATCCCCTTCGACAGCCGCATCGTTCAGGTCTACCGCCTGCACATCCTGCAGCGCTTCCACGACTACCTGAGCCGCCTCACGCTGCCGGAGGAGGAAGCCGAACGCCACGCCCTCTACCGCGAACAGCTGAGCAAGGCCTACGCCGACTTCATCAACTCCTCGGCCCAGGCCGAACGGGCGCTCAAAGTGTTCAAGGAGGCCACACCCGGCTTCGTCGCCCTCGGCGAAATCACCCGGGGCTGAACGCCATGCAACCCTCTTACGAATACGGCGACCGCGTGCGGCTGATCCGCAACGTACGCAACGACGGCACCTATCCCGGCATTCCTACCGGCACGCTGCTGATGCGCCGCGGCGAAGTCGGCCACGTGCTCAATGTCGGCACCTTTCTCCAGGACCAGTTGATCTACACCGTGCATTTCCTCGGCACGGACAGACGGATCGGCTGCCGCGAGGAAGAACTGGTCGACGTCGATCTGCCGTGGATGCCGAGCCGCTACGAGACCCGCGAGAAGGTCAGCGCGGCGATCCCGCTTTCGGTGAATGGCGAGGTCCGGGTGCCGCAGGGCAGCGTGGGTGAAGTGTTCAAGGTTGTCCGCGAATTCGAGCGCGGCCAGCCGTTCTATCACGTGCAGTTCCCCGGACGCCTGTTGATGGTGCCGGAGTCGGCACTGAATGACGCAAGCGGGGAGGAGGCTGGCCGATGACCGCGATCGATCAGGAAAACCTGGCGTACATGACTCTCAAGAGCGTACAGGCGCGCTTCGATTGCGAACCGGCGCAGCTCACCGAGAGCCAGAAGCATGAGGCTCAGCAGCATGCGCAGCGTCAGTACCGCATAGAAACGGCGGTGCTGGCCTCGCCCATGGCCCAGGACGTCCACGTGCCCGCCTCGACGGTGGAGGACGCCTTCGCGCGGATTCGCCAGCGCTATGAGGCGGAGGCCGACTTCCTCGAGGGACTGGAGCGCGCCGGGCTCGGCGAGGCGGGGCTGCGCCGGGCACTGCTCTGGGAGTTGCGGGTGGAAGCGGTGATGGATCGCGTGGCACAGAACGCCAAGCAGATCGATCCGGTGGACGAGGAGCTGTTCTACCTCAATCACCTCGATCGCTTCCATCTGCCGGAGCGACGCAAGGTGCGACACATCCTCATCACCATCAATGACCAGTTCGCCGACAACCACCACGATGCCGCCCTGAAGCGCATCCGCCAGATCGCCGAGCAATTGAAGCGTCACCCGCGGCGTTTCTCCCAGCTCGCCCAACGCTATTCGGAATGCCCAACGGCAATGAACGGCGGGCTGCTCGGGGAGATGCCCCGGGGCAAGCTCTACCCGGAACTCGACCAGGTGCTCTTCAACCTCGCCAGAGGCCAGATCAGCGGACCGCTGCGATCTCCGATAGGCTTTCATCTGCTGTCGTGCGACTCGATCACCCAGGCCAAGAGGATGCGCTTCGCCGAGGCTCGCCCGAGCATCCATGAGCTTCTCGATACGCGGGTGCGGCGCGCCACCCAGCGCGACTGGATCAGGTCGCTGTTCGCCTAGTCACACGGGGAATTGCCAGAGTGGGCGCCGCGCGTTGATGTAGAATCGCCACCCCTCTGGCTTTTCCGGACAGCACCGACGTGGCCACCCGCAAACTCATCGTTCTCGACCGCGATGGCGTCATCAACGAAGACTCCGATGCCTTCATCAAGACCCTGGATGAATGGATTCCACTGCCGGGTTCCATCGAGGCGATCGCGCGCCTTTCCCACGCCGGCTGGGAGGTCTGCATAGCCACCAATCAGTCCGGCCTGGCCCGCGGCCTGTTCGACACTGCCACCCTGGACTCGATGCACGACCGCCTGCGCGAGCTGGTGGCCGGGCAGGGCGGGCGGATCGAACTCATCCTGCACTGCCCGCATGGGCCGGACGACGGTTGCGAGTGCCGCAAACCGAAGCCCGGCATGTTCCGCCAGATCGCCGATCACTACGGCTATTCCGACCTCGCCGGTGTACCTGCCGTGGGTGATTCGCTGCGCGATCTGCAGGCGGGCGCGGCGCTCGGCGCGACGCCCTATCTGGTTCGCACCGGCAAGGGCGCGGTCACCTTGGAAAGGCCGCTGCCGCCCGGCACACTGGTCTTCGCCGATCTTTCATCCGTCGCCAGACACCTGCTCAACGAGTGATTCGATGTCGCCATTGCAAACCCTCAGAACCCTCCTGTTCTATGTTCTCCTCGCCAGCAGCGCCTGTATCTGGTGCACCGTCAGCTTCTTCGTAGCGCCTTTCCTGCCGTTTCGCGCGCGTTACCGTTTCGTCGTGCGCAACTGGTGCCGCAGCGCCGTCTGGCTGACCAAGACCATTGTCGGCATCCGCTATGAAATCAAAGGGATAGAGAATATCCCGGAACGCCCCTGCGTGATCCTGGCCAAGCATCAGAGTACCTGGGAGACCTTCTTCCTTTCCGGCTTCTTCGAGCCGCTGTCGCAGGTACTCAAGCGCGAACTCCTGTACGTGCCGTTCTTCGGCTGGGCGATGGCCATGCTCAAACCCATCGCCATCGACCGCAGCAATCCGAAGGCCGCCCTCAAGCAGATGGCCAGCGTCGGCGCCGAACGTATCAGGCAGGGCGCCTGGATTCTGGTGTTTCCCGAGGGCACACGCGTGCCGTTCGGCCAGATCGGCAAGTTCTCCCGCGGCGGCACCGCGCTGGCGGTGAACGCCAACCTGCCGGTTTTGCCCATCGCCCACAACGCCGGCGCCTTCTGGCCGAAGAACGGCTGGGCCAAATACCCGGGCACCATCCAGGTGGTGATTGGTGCGCCGATGCACGCCGAAACCACCGGTCCGCGCGCGATAGCCGAACTCAACGACCGCGCCTTCGCCTGGGTCGAGCGCACCCAGCGTGAAATCGGCGCGCTGGAAGACGGAGCGGTGCCCCTGGATATCGCAGCACTCTGATCGATCGCTAATCGGCGCTCATAAAAAAACCGGTCGAATGACCGGTTTTTTTATGCGGGCAGAACGATCAGACGTCGAGGTTCGAGACCGCCAGAGCGTTGGTTTCGATGAAGTCGCGACGCGGCTCCACGGCATCGCCCATCAGGGTGTTGAAGATCTGGTCGGCAGCGATGGCGTCTTCGATGGTGACCTGCAGCATGCGCCGCACGTTCGGATCCATCGTGGTTTCCCACAGCTGGTCCGGGTTCATTTCGCCTAGGCCTTTGTAGCGCTGGATGCTGTGACGCTTGGTGCTCTCTGTCATCAGCCAGCCAAGCGCTTCCTTGAAGGTCGACACCGGCTTCTTGCGCTCGCCGCGCTGCACGTAGGCATCTTCTTCGAGCAGGCTGTTCAACTGATCGCCGAGCTTGGTAACCGTGCGGTAGTCGTTGCTGGCGAAGAAGTCGCGGTTGAAGGTGATGTAGTTGCTCAGACCATGAGCGACCACTTCGACCTCAGGCAGCCAGAGTTGGCGTTCGCGGTCTTCGCGCAGGCTCAGCGTGTAGCTGAGGCCCGACTTCTCGATCAGCTTCAGGCGCGCCTGGAACAGTTCCAGCCAGGCCTGCATGGCTGCCTGGTCGCCGAGCTGTTCGGGCTCGACGCGCGGCAGATAGACGAAGTGCTCGGTCAACTCCTGCGGATACAGGCGCGACAGGCGACTCAGGGTCTTCATCACCGTGCGGTAATCGTTGACCAGCTTCTCCAGCGCGGAACCGGAAAGACCCGGCGCCTGTTCGTTGACATGCAGGCTGGCATCTTCGAGGGCGGACTGGGTCATGTATTCCTGCATGGCCTCGTCGTCCTTGATGTACTGCTCCTGCTTGCCGCGCTTGACTTTGTACAGCGGCGGCTGGGCGATATAGACGTAGCCCCGCTCGATCAACTCGGGCAACTGACGGAAGAAGAATGTCAGCAGCAACGTGCGGATGTGCGAACCGTCAACGTCGGCATCGGTCATGATGATGATGTTGTGGTAACGCAGCTTCTCGATGTTGTATTCCTCGCGGCCGATGCCACAGCCCAGCGCGGTGATAAGCGTGCCGACCTCCTGCGAGGAAAGCATCTTGTCGAAACGCGCTTTCTCGACGTTGAGGATCTTGCCCTTGAGCGGCAGGATCGCCTGGGTTTTGCGGTTACGCCCCTGCTTCGCAGAGCCGCCCGCGGAGTCCCCTTCCACGATGTACAGTTCGGACAGTGCCGGGTCTTTTTCCTGGCAGTCGGCCAGTTTGCCCGGCAGCCCGGCGATATCCAGAGCGCCCTTGCGACGCGTCATTTCACGTGCCTTGCGGGCAGCCTCGCGAGCCCGTGCGGCGTCGATCATCTTGCCGACGACTGCCTTGGCTTCATTCGGGTTCTCGATGAGGAAGTCGGCGAAGTACTTGCCCATTTCCTGTTCGACGGCCGTTTTCACCTCGGACGAAACCAGCTTGTCCTTGGTTTGGGAGCTGAACTTCGGATCAGGAACCTTCACCGAGATGATGGCCGTAAGGCCTTCGCGCGCATCGTCGCCGGTGGTGGCGATCTTGTGCTTCTTGGCCAGGCCTTCCTGCTCGATATAACTGTTCAGGTTTCGCGTCAGCGCCGAACGGAAACCGGCCAGGTGAGTGCCGCCGTCACGTTGCGGAATGTTGTTGGTGAAGCAGAGCAGGTTCTCGTTGAAGCTGTCGTTCCATTGCAAGGCCACTTCGACGCCAACACCATCGTCGCGCTGTACGTTGAAATGGAAGACCTGATTGACCGCAGTCTTGTTGGTGTTCAGGTATTCGACGAAGGCACGCAGCCCTCCTTCGTACTTGAACAGCTCTTCCTTTCCGCTGCGCTCGTCCCGCAGAACGATCGCTACGCCCGAGTTGAGGAACGAAAGCTCGCGCAGGCGCTTGGCGAGGATTTCCCAGACGAAATGGATATTGTTGAAGGTCTCGGCGGATGCCTTGAAATGCACCTCGGTGCCTGTGCCTTCGGTGGTGCCGACAGGCGCGAGTGGCGCTTGAGGCACGCCATGGCGGTAGAGCTGCTCCCACACCTGACCTGCACGGCGAATGGTCAAACGCAGCTCCTCGGACAGCGCGTTTACCACCGAGACACCCACCCCATGAAGACCGCCGGAAACCTTGTAAGAGTTGTCATCGAACTTACCGCCGGCGTGCAGCACGGTCATGATGACCTCCGCAGCGGACACACCTTCTTCCTTGTGCATGTCGACCGGAATGCCGCGACCGTTGTCCCGAACCGTGATCGACTCATCCAGATGGATGGTGATGGAAATCTCGGAGCAATGACCGGCCAGTGCTTCGTCGATGGAGTTGTCGACGACTTCGAACACCATGTGGTGCAGACCCGTGCCGTCATCGGTATCGCCGATGTACATGCCCGGGCGCTTGCGTACGGCGTCCAGTCCTTTTAGGACCTTGATGCTGGAGGAGTCGTACGTGTTGTTCTCGCTCATGCTTCACTCCGAAGGTGTGATTCGGCCATGTTCCACGTGGAACATGGCGACCGGCGTATCCGCGTGCCAGCCATCTTTCAATAATTCGTGATCCACGCAGGTGATGAACACCTGACAATGCAAATCTTCCAACAGCCGACACAATGCGCGTCGGTGGTGCTCATCCAGCTCGGACGGCAAATCGTCCACCAGATAGATACATTGGCCGCGCTTGGTTTGGTTAACGAGATGCCCTTGGGCAATCCGCAGTGCGCAGACGACCAATTTCTGCTGGCCTCGGGACAGGATATCGGCCGCGCTATGAGCGCCCAACCTAAGCCTCAAATCAGCACGTTGAGGTCCCGACTGCGTATGGCCGATCTGCTGGTCACGGGATAACGAGGTGGAAAGCACTTCCTCAAGAGAACGCTCTTTATCCCATCCCCGAAAATAACTGAGGGTCAATCCCTGGAGATCCACCAGCTCGCACAGCGTCGCCTCGAACTCGGGTTTCAACGCCTGAATATAGGCGCGCCGATAGCCATCAATTTCGTCGCTGGCCAGATACAGCTCACGGTCCCACGAGGCCTGTAAAGCACCGTCAAGTGTACCATGGCGCAACCAGGAGTTCCGTTGCCGCAATGCCTTCTGAAGCCGCTGCCAAGCTCCCAGAAAGCGAGGTTCCACGTGGAACACTCCCCAATCCAGAAACTGTCGACGGATCTTTGGAGCGCCTTCCAGCAAACGAAAGCTATCGGGATTGATTAGCTGAAGCGGCAAGGTCTCGGCAAGTTGGGACGCACTTCGGACATTCTGACCATCAATACGAATCTGCAATTCGCCCTGGCGATCACGACTGATGCCCAGATTGCTGGTTCCATCAGGCAGCAGCACTTGCCCGAACACCGTGCAGGCGGAATGTTCATACTGAATAACCGGCTGCAGTCGACTGCTGCGAAATGAGCGGGCCAGGCCCAGTAAATGGATGGCCTCTAGCAGGCTGGTCTTGCCGCTGCCGTTCGCGCCATGGAGGATGTTGATGCGGGGGGAGGGGGAGAGCGTCACCGGGTGCAAATTGCGCACCGCGGTGACAGTGACGCGGCTTAAGGACATTGAGCGTTACAGGCGCATCGGCATGACGACATAGGCAGACTCGTCGTTTTCAGCTTCCTGCACCAGCGCACTGCTATTGGAATCGGAAAGAATCAAACGCACCTGATCGGTAGTCATCACGCCCAGCACGTCCAGCAGATAGCTGACGTTGAAGCCAATCTCGAGGCCGGCACCCGTGTAGTCGACGGCTACTTCTTCTTCCGCTTCTTCCTGCTCGGGATTGTTGGCCTGAATCTTCAGCGTGCCACTCGCCAGCAGGAGTCGGATGCCCCGGTATTTTTCGTTGGAGAGAATCGCGGTGCGGCTGAAAGCCTCGCGCAGGACCTGCCGGTCGCCCACTACCAGTTTGTCGCCGCCTTTGGGCAGCACGCGCTCGTAGTCGGGAAATTTGCCGTCGACGAGTTTCGAGGTGAAGGTAAAATCACCCGTGGTAGCGCGAATATGGTGCTGGCCCAGCACGATCGCAACCTCGCCATCCTGCTCGGTCAACAGGCGGGCCAACTCCAGAATACCTTTGCGGGGAACGATCACCTGGTGACGGTCCGCCTGTTCGATGCCGGCCGTCATCGAACACATGGCCAGTCGGTGGCCGTCAGTGGCGACCGCACGAAGCACGTTGGCGCTGACTTCCAGCAGCATCCCGTTCAGGTAGTACCGCACATCCTGCTGCGCCATGGCGAAGCTGGTGCGCTCAATGAGCCGACGCAGCTTCGCCTGCGGCAACGTGAAGTTCAGCGAGCCCGGACCTTCCTCGACTGTCGGGAAGTCATTGGCCGGCAAGGTGGACAAGGTGAAGCGGCTGCGGCCCGCCTTGACGACCAATTTCTGTTCATCCAGCCGCACGTCGATCAGCGCGTCGCTGGGAAGGCTCTTACAGATATCCATCAGCTTGCGTGCGGGGACAGTGATTTCGCCGGCCTCGGCGATGTCTTCCAGGGCAACGCGACCGACCAGTTCGACTTCCAGGTCGGTGCCGGTAAGGGAAAGATTCTGTCCCTCCACGACCAGCAGGACGTTGGAAAGAACCGGCAGGGTCTGCCGACGTTCCACGACGCCGCCAACCAGTTGCAGGGGTTTCAACAGGGCTTCGCGCTGAATAGTGAAGTGCATGGTCCGTTCCCTTGCCTCGTAGGCTGCGTGTGGATCAGGTAGTCAATGTGCGCAGCAGATTCTTGTAGTCCTCGCGGATGTCCGCGTCGGATTCCCTCAGTTCAGCAATCTTACGACAGGCATGCAGCACTGTGGTGTGATCGCGACCGCCGAATGCATTGCCGATTTCAGGAAGGCTGTGGTTGGTCAGTTCCTTGGACAGTGCCATCGCCACCTGACGGGGCCTGGCGACCGATCGGGAACGCCGCTTCGACAGCATGTCGGCGATCTTGATCTGGTAGTAATCGGCCGCGGTGCGCTGGATGTTTTCGATGCTGACCAGCTTGTCCTGCAAGGCCAGCAGATCCTTCAGCGACTCGCGGATCAGCTCGATGGTGATATCACGCCCCATGAAGTGGGCGTGAGCGATGACACGCTTCAGCGCGCCTTCGAGTTCACGAACATTCGAGCGAATCCGTTGAGCGATGAAGAATGCTGCATCGTGCGGCAGCTCGACCTTCGCCTGGTCGGCCTTCTTCATCAGGATGGCCACGCGCGTTTCCAGCTCCGGTGGCTCGACGGCTACCGTCAGCCCCCAGCCGAAACGCGACTTCAGGCGCTCCTCAAGCCCGTCTATCTCCTTCGGATAGCGGTCACTGGTGAGGATAACCTGCTGGCCGCCTTCAAGTAAGGCATTGAAAGTATGGAAGAATTCCTCCTGGGAACGTTCTTTCTTGGCGAAGAACTGGATGTCGTCGATGAGCAGCGCGTCGACGGAGCGGTAGAAACGCTTGAACTCGTTGATCGCGTTCAGCTGCAGTGCCTTGACCATGTCCGCGACGAAACGCTCCGAATGCAGGTAGACCACCTTGGCGTTCGGGTTCTTCTTCAGCAAATGGTTGCCGACCGCATGCATCAGGTGAGTCTTGCCCAGACCGACGCCGCCATAAAGGAACAACGGGTTGTAGCCGTGCTTGGGGTTGTCGGCTACCTGCCACGCCGCTGCTCGTGCCAGCTGGTTGGACTTGCCTTCCACGAAATTCTCGAAGGTGAAGGTCCGGTTCAGGTAACTGGTGTGCTTGAGCGCGCCCTCTACCTGCACCGTCCGCTCGGTACGAACCGCAGGGGCCGAGTTGCTCGCCACAGGCTCAGGGGCGTAGATCGGCGCCGAAACGACATCCGCTAGCTGGCTGGCCTGCTGAACGGGCTCGGGCGGCGGCGCGACGGCCGCCGAAAGGGGCGCGTTAGGCGCCGGGCGCGAAGCCGCGCTGCGCTTGCTGCCGATAAGAAGGGACAGTGCCGGTGCGACTCCCGCGCCGCGCTCCCCGAGGAGTTCGAGCAGCCGTCCGAGGTACTTCTCGTTGACCCAGTCCAGAACGAACCGGTTCGGCGCATAGACGCGTAACTCCTCGCCTTCTGCCTCGACCTGCAGTGGCCGTATCCAGGTGTTGAATTGCTGGGCCGGCAGCTCGTCGCGAAGTATTTCCACGCATTGCTGCCAAAGTTCAACGGACACAGACGACCCCACAGAGTGAAAAAGCGACGAAAAAACAGCAGGCATTGTACGGGGCTGGCGGGCGGTTATCCACATTGCCCGACGTGGGGAAATGGTTAGAGACGTCGTACACGTAAATCATGAACAGGCAGAAATCCACGCGTTTCATTGTGGGTAAAGTGCCAATAACATATGTAAGAACCCGTGGGAAAACCTGTCGTTAACCTTACCTGTGGAAAACTCGCCCAGTTGTCCAGAGCCTCTGCACAGGTCGGGCACATCCGCAGCACGTTTTCATCACAGTGTTGTAATCCGCTGCAGGCAGCAGCCGGTCCGGCCTTCACTGCTTTTTCCACAGAAAACAGGCTCACCATTAGTAGTCATATTCACCAAAGAGCTTATCTATTCTTTTCTCTATATTTCTCTGGAACGAAAAGCGCTGGTTGGAAATTGACCTGTCCGTTCGGTTTCACTAGAATTGCCGGTCTCTTAAACGGGGGCCACTCCCGGCCCGTAGTGAGCACCAGGTAGAAGCATCATGAAACGCACCTTCCAGCCCAGCACCATCAAGCGCGCTCGTGTCCACGGTTTCCGTGCCCGCATGGCCACCAAGAACGGTCGTCAAGTCCTGTCGCGTCGCCGCGCCAAGGGCCGCAAGCGTCTGACCGTCTAATAATCCGGCACGGGTGGTGAGTCGAGACTTCAGTCGGGAAAAGCGCCTGCTTACACCCCGACAATTCAAGAGCGTATTCGACTCCCCCACCGGCAAGGTCCCCGGCAGGAATGTCCTGCTACTCGCGCGCGACAACGATCTTGATCATCCCCGCTTGGGTTTGGTGATCGGCAAGAAGAGCGTCAAGCTCTCCGTTGAACGCAATCGCCTGAAACGTCAGATCCGCGAATCGTTCCGCCTGAATCAGGACAGCCTGGTCGGCTGGGACATCGTGATCGTCGCGCGCAAGGGCCTTGGCGACCTGGACAACAGCGAACTGGTTCTGCAGTTCGGCAAGCTCTGGAAACGCCTCGCGCGCAATCGACCTCGCCTGCACACCCAAGCCGAACCTGAGGTCAACGACAGTCGTCATGCGTAAACTGGCCCTCGCATCGATCCAGTTCTACCGCTACGCCATCAGCCCGATGATGGCCAGCCACTGTCGCTTCTACCCCAGCTGTTCCTGCTACGCCCATGACGCCATCGAGCAGCACGGCGTGATGCGCGGCGGCTGGCTGGCCATGCGCCGGCTTGGCCGTTGTCATCCCTGGAATCCCGGCGGTTACGATCCGGTTCCCGCAGCGAAACCCTCCCGATCCCCTTCGATGGCCGAGTAATCATGGATATCAAACGCTCGATCCTGATCGTCGCCCTTGCGATCGTGTCCTACCTGATGGTCCTGCAATGGAACCAGGATTATGGGCAGGCCGCATTACCGCCGACACAGAACCCTGTTGCGCAGAGCTCCAACCAGGCGCTGCCCGACGCTCCCAGTGCCACTGCCACCAGTGATGACGTGCCCAGCGCGACGGTCGAAGGCGAAGCGCAAATCGCGCCGAGCGCAGTCAGCAACGCGCTCATCCGGGTGAAGACCGACGTTCTCGACCTGGCGATCGATCCGCGTGGGGGGGATATCGTCCAGCTCAGCCTGCCGCAGTATCCGCGTCGTCAGGACCGCCCCGATGTGCCGTTCCAGTTGTTCGACAACGGCGGCGAACTGACCTACCTGGCGCAGAGCGGCCTGACCGGCGCCAACGGCCCGGATGCCCGCAGCTCCGGACGCCCGCTGTTCAACAGCGCGCAGCGCAGCTACGAATTGGTCGAAGGTCAGAATCAACTGGTGGTCGACCTGACCTACAGCGATGCCGGGGTCAACTACATCAAGCGCTTCACCTTCAAGCGCGGGCTCGATGCCTCTTGCTCGCCCAAGGAGCAGCAGCTGAAGAAGCCGGGCTGCGTGGACCCGTCCGCCTATCAGGTCGAAGTGCGCTACCTAATCGACAACCAGAGCGGCGCTACCTGGAACGGTAACTTGTTCGCCCAGCTCAAGCGTGACGCCAGCGGCGACCCGTCCTCGACCACGGCCACCGGCACGGCCACCTACCTCGGCGCGGCAATGTGGAAACCTGATTCGCCTTACACCAAGGTGAAAATGAAGGACATCGACAAGGCCCCGCTGAAGGAAACCGTGCAGGGCGGCTGGGTTGCCTGGCTGCAGCATTACTTCGTCACCGCCTGGGTGCCGGCGAAAGACACCACCAACGTGGTGCAGACCCGCAAGGACGCCCAGGGCAACTACATCATCGGCTTCACCGGTCCAACCGTAACCGTCGCCCCCGGCGCCAAGGCAGAGACTAGTGCGATCCTCTATGCCGGTCCGAAGATCCAGAAGTACCTCGGCGAGTTGTCCCACGGTCTCGAGCTGACGGTCGACTACGGCGTACTGTGGTTCCTCGCACAACCGATCTTCTGGTTGCTGCAACATATCCACAGCCTCCTCGGAAACTGGGGTTGGTCGATCATCGTCCTGACCATCATCATCAAGATGGCGTTCTTCCCGCTGTCTGCCGCCAGCTACCGTTCGATGGCGCGCATGCGTGCCGTCTCGCCGAAGATGGCCGCACTGAAAGAACAGTTCGGTGACGATCGCCAGAAGATGTCCCAGGCGATGATGGAGCTGTACAAGAAGGAGAAGATCAACCCGCTCGGCGGCTGCCTGCCGATCGTGGTGCAGATGCCGGTGTTCCTCGCGCTCTACTGGACGCTGCTGGAAAGCGTAGAGATGCGCCAGGCGCCGTGGATGTTCTGGATCACCGACCTGTCGATCAAGGATCCGTTCTTCATTCTGCCGATCATCATGGGCGCGACCATGTTCATTCAGCAGCAGCTGAACCCGACGCCGCCGGACCCGATGCAGGCCAAGGTGATGAAGCTGATGCCGATCATCTTCACCTTCTTCTTCCTCTGGTTCCCGGCCGGTCTGGTGCTGTACTGGGTGGTCAACAACTGCCTGTCCATCGCACAGCAGTGGTACATTACCCGCCAGATCGAAGCACGCACGAAGAAGGCAGAAGTCTGATTCACGCCGCGCGCACCTGTTGAACGAGACGCCCCATTTATGGGGCGTCTTGCTATCTGGAGAGCCCCGATGTCCACACCCCGCGAAACCATCGCCGCCGTCGCCACCGCACCCGGACGCGGCGGCGTGGGTATCGTGCGGGTGTCGGGTACGCAGGCGCGGCTAATGGCGGTCGCGCTGTCCGGCCGTGAACCGCGGCCACGGCATGCGCATTACGGTCCGTTCCTCGCCGAAGCGGGCCAGGTCATCGACGAAGGCCTGCTGCTGTTTTTTCCGGGGCCGAATTCGTTTACCGGCGAAGACGTACTCGAACTCCAGGGCCACGGCGGCCCGGTGATCCTCGACCTGCTGCTCAGGCGCTGCCTCGAACTGGGCGCCCGCCAGGCACGCCCGGGCGAGTTCAGCGAGCGCGCCTTCCTCAATGACAAACTCGATCTGGCGCAGGCCGAGGCGATTGCCGACCTGATCGAGGCAAGCTCCGAACAGGCGGCACGTAACGCGTTGCGTTCGCTGCAGGGCGAGTTCTCGAAACGTGTGCACGGCCTGACCGAGAGCCTGATCCAGCTGCGCATCTACGTCGAAGCGGCAATCGACTTCCCGGAGGAAGAAATCGACTTCCTCGCCGATGGCCACGTACTGCGGCGACTCGATGCCGTGCGCGAACACCTGCAGCAGGTCGTCCGGGAAGCCAGCCAGGGCGCGTTGCTGCGCGACGGCATGAACGTGGTCATCGCCGGCCGACCCAACGCCGGAAAGTCGAGCCTGCTCAACGCCCTCGCAGGCCGCGAGACGGCGATCGTCAGCGACATCGCCGGCACCACGCGCGACGTGCTGCGCGAACATATCCACATCGATGGCATGCCGCTGCACGTGATCGACACCGCCGGCCTGCGCGCTACGGACGACCAGGTCGAGAAGATCGGCGTCGAACGCGCGGTGAAGGCGATCAGCGAGGCCGATCGTGTGCTGCTGGTGGTGGATGCGAGCACGCCGGAAGCGCGCGATCCGTTCGCACTCTGGCCGGAGTTCTTCGACGTGCGCCCGGCGGCGGACAAGGTCACATTGATCCGCAACAAGGCCGATCTTTCCGGCGAGCCCACCGAACTGTCGGTCGCCGAGGATGGCCACGTCAGCATCGTCTTGTCCGCGCGCTCCAGCGACGGCCTCGAACTGCTGCGCGAACACCTGAAGGCCTGCATGGGCTACCAGCAGCTGTCCGAGGGCAGCTTCAGCGCCCGCCGGCGTCACCTCGAGGCACTGCGCCAGGCGTCCAGCCATCTCGAACATGGACGCGCCCAGTTGACCCTGGCAGGCGCCGGCGAGCTCCTGGCGGAAGACCTGCGCCTGGCGCAGCAGGCACTCGGCGAAATCACCGGCGCGTTCAGCTCCGACGACCTCCTCGGTCGGATCTTCTCCAGCTTCTGCATCGGCAAGTAGCCCCCGGAAGGGTTGCGGTCTCGCGGGTCGGGACGGCATTCGGGCATCCATTTTTCGGTCATTGAGCTTTGTGGATAACCCTGACTGTGCCCTGTAGGTAACGCGTCTCCAACGCGGAGGATAAACTCACCTGTGCATAACTGATGACTTAATACACAGGTTACGATCAGCCTAACCCCTGCTTTCACGCAGCTAGGGCACAAGTCTCACGAACGCTGTACATCAGGATTGGCGTGGCTTGTATCACGTTATCCACAGAAAATGGTTGCAGTAAGAATAAACATAGAAAACAAGCTTTATAAATTCATCTCTATTTATTCTTGTTAGCCGGACTCAGGAGCCACTCCCTTCTCAGGGTGAACCGATTGGCTAAATTTTGTGCAAAAGGCTTCATTCAGCCGACCTAACTCCCTATACTTGCCGGCTCCCTGATTTCCCAATCTCAACAGGCACGAGGTGCGTGGTGGATTACCCTTCCCGTTTCGACGTGATCGTCATCGGTGGCGGCCATGCCGGTACCGAAGCAGCGCTGGCTGCTGCCCGCATGGGGGTGAAAACCCTGCTGCTGACCCATAACGTCGAAACCCTCGGCCAGATGAGCTGCAACCCGGCCATCGGCGGGATCGGCAAGAGCCATCTGGTGAAGGAAATCGACGCCCTCGGCGGCGTGATGGCCCAGGCAACGGACAAGGGTGGAATCCAGTTCCGTGTGCTCAATAGCCGTAAGGGCCCTGCGGTGCGCGCCACGCGCGCCCAGGCCGACCGAATCCTGTACAAGGCCGCGGTGCGTGAGGTGCTGGAAAACCAGCCCAACCTGTGGATATTCCAGCAGGCCTGCGACGACCTGATCGTCGAGAACGAGCAGGTCAGGGGCGTGGTCACCCAGATGGGCTTGCGTTTCTTCGCCGAGTCCGTGGTGCTGACCACCGGCACATTCCTGGGCGGACTTATCCACATTGGCCTACAGAACTATTCCGGCGGCCGCGCCGGCGACCCGCCGTCGATCGCCCTGGCCAAGCGCCTGCGTGAATTGCCATTGCGCGTCGGTCGGCTGAAGACCGGCACGCCACCACGCATCGACGGTCGCTCGGTGGATTTCTCGGTGATGACCGAGCAGCCTGGCGATACACCGGTTCCGGTGATGTCGTTCCTCGGTTCGAAGGAACAGCACCCGACGCAGGTCAGCTGCTGGATCACCCATACCAATGCGCGCACCCACGAGATCATCGCCGCCAACCTGGATCGTTCGCCGATGTATTCGGGCGTCATCGAAGGGATCGGCCCGCGCTACTGCCCGTCGATCGAGGACAAGATCCATCGCTTCGCCGACAAGGACAGCCACCAGGTGTTCCTCGAGCCCGAAGGCCTGACCACCCACGAGCTGTATCCGAACGGCATCTCCACCTCGCTGCCCTTCGACGTGCAGTTGCAGATCGTGCAGAGCATCCGCGGGATGGAAAACGCGCACATCGTGCGTCCCGGCTACGCCATCGAGTACGACTATTTCGATCCGCGCGATCTCAAGTACAGCCTGGAGACAAAGGTCATTGGCGGGCTGTTCTTCGCCGGCCAGATCAATGGCACCACGGGCTACGAAGAAGCCGGTGCCCAGGGCCTGCTCGCCGGTGCCAACGCCGCGCTGCGTGCGCAGGGCAAGGACGCCTGGTGCCCGCGACGCGACGAGGCCTACATCGGCGTGCTGGTCGACGACCTGATCACCCTTGGCACCCAGGAGCCGTACCGCATGTTCACGTCGCGCGCCGAGTACCGGCTGATCCTGCGCGAGGACAATGCCGATCTGCGCCTCACCGAGAAGGGCCGCGAACTGGGATTGATCGACGACGCGCGCTGGGCCGCGTTCTGCACCAAGCGCGAGGCGATCGAGCAGGAAGAACAGCGCCTGAAAAGCGCCTGGGTCCGGCCGAAGACCCCGCAGGGTGACGCCGTCGCCGCGCGCTTCGGGACACCGCTCGCCCACGAATACAACCTGCTCAACCTGCTCAGCCGCCCGGAAATCGACTATGCCGGGCTGATCGAGATCACCGGCGAAGGCGTGGGCGATCCGCAGGTCGCCGAGCAGATCGAGATCCGTACCAAGTACGCTGGCTACATTGATCGCCAGCAGGAAGAAATTGCCCGCCTGCGCGCCAGCGAGAACATCCGCCTGCCCGACGACCTCGACTACGCCGGGATTTCCGGGCTGTCCAAGGAAATCCAGCACAAGCTCGGCCAGGCCCGCCCGGAAACCCTCGGCCAGGCCTCGCGTATTCCCGGCGTCACGCCGGCGGCCGTGTCGCTGCTGATGATCCATCTGAAGAAGCGCGGCGCTGGCCGCCAACTGGAACAGAGCGCCTGATGGCGGTCACCGATCATCAGGCGCTGGAGCTTTCCCGGGGCGCCGAGCAACTCGGTCTGGCGCTCGACGCGTCGCAGCAACGCCGGCTGCTCGGTTACCTCGCGCTGCTCATCAAGTGGAACAAGGCCTACAACCTGACGGCGGTGCGCAACCCTGACGAGATGGTCTCGCGCCATCTGCTCGACAGCCTCAGCGTAGTGCCCTTCGTGGCCGACACTGGAGAGCGCTGGCTGGACGTCGGCAGCGGCGGCGGCATGCCCGGCATTCCCCTGGCGATCCTGTTTCCCGAACGCCATTTCACCCTGCTCGACTCCAACGGCAAGAAGACCCGCTTCCTCACCCAGGTGAAACTCGAGCTCGGCCTGAGCAACCTGGATGTGGTGCATGGTCGCGTCGAGGCGTTCACGCCCGAGCGGCCGTTCGACGGCATCTGCTCGCGCGCCTTCAGCGCCCTGGACGATTTCGCCAACTGGACGCGCCATCTGGGCGATGCATCGACCTGCTGGCTGGCGATGAAAGGCGTGCATCCCGATGACGAGCTGCAGGCGCTGCCGGACGACTTCCGCCTCGCCGCGACCCACGTGCTCAAGGTTCCCGGTTGCCAAGGCCAGCGCCATCTGCTGATACTGCGCCGCTCCTCATGACCCGGACCGACACCGACAATGGCTAAAGTTCTCGCCATCGCCAACCAGAAAGGCGGTGTCGCCAAGACCACGACCTGCATCAACCTGGCGGCCTCACTGGTGGCCACCAAGCGCCGGGTGCTGCTCATCGACCTCGATCCGCAGGGCAATGCCACCACCGGCAGCGGCGTGGACAAGCTCGGTCTCGAACATTCGATCTACGACGTGCTGATCGGCGAATGCAGCCTGGTCGAAGCCATGCAGTTCTCCGAGCACGGCGGTTACCAGCTGCTGCCGGCCAACCGCGACCTGACGGCCGCCGAAGTGGCTCTGCTGGACATGCCGGCCAAGGAGAATCGCCTGCGCGAGGCGTTGGCCCCGGTCCGCGAGAACTACGACTACATCCTCATCGACTGCCCCCCGTCGCTGTCGATGCTCACCGTCAACGCCCTGGTCGCCGCCGATGGCGTGATCATCCCCATGCAGTGCGAGTACTACGCGCTGGAAGGGCTGACCGACCTGATCAACTCGATCCAGCGCATCGGCAAGATGCTCAACCCGTCACTGAAGATCGAAGGCTTGCTGCGCACCATGTACGACCCGCGCATCAGTCTGACCAACGACGTGTCCGCCCAGCTCAAGGAGCATTTCGGCGACACGCTTTACGACACTGTGATCCCGCGCAACGTCCGTCTCGCCGAGGCGCCCAGCTTCGGGATGCCGGCGCTGGTCTACGACAAGCAATCGCGTGGCGCCCTGGCCTACCTGGCGCTGGCCGGCGAGCTGGCACGCCGTCAGCGGAGCGCCGGACGCACCGCAGTGGCGCCCGCCACACAAGCATAAGGAACTGGCATGGCCATCAAGAAACGAGGTCTCGGACGTGGACTGGACGCCCTGCTGGGCGGAACCAGCATCGCCGCCATGCAGGAAGAAGCCGCCCAGGTGGAAAACCGCGAGCTGCATTACCTCCCGCTCGACCTGATTCAGCGCGGCAAGTATCAGCCGCGCCGCGACATGGACCCCGCCGCACTGGAAGAACTGGCGCAATCGATCAAGGCCCAGGGCGTGATGCAGCCGATCGTGGTGCGTGCCATCGACGGTGGTCATTACGAAATCATTGCCGGCGAGCGTCGCTGGCGTGCCAGCCAGCAGGCCAATCTGGAAAAGATCCCGGCGATGGTGCGCGACGTCAGCGACGAGGCCGCGGTGGCGATGGCGCTGATCGAGAACATCCAGCGCGAGGACCTCAATCCGATCGAGGAAGCCTTCGCGCTGCAGCGCCTGCAGCAGGAATTCCAGCTGACCCAGCAGCAGGTCGCCGAGGCCGTGGGCAAATCGCGGGTCACCGTGACCAACCTGTTGCGCCTGATCGCCCTGCCGGAAGAGATCAAGACCCTGCTCGCCCATGGCGATCTGGAAATGGGTCACGCCCGGGCATTGCTCGGATTGCCGGCCGACCGCCAGCTGGAAGCTGCGCGACATGTTGTCGCACGAGGTCTGACCGTCCGTCAGACCGAGGCTCTGGTGAGGCAGTGGCTGAGCGACAAACCAAAGGCCACCGAGAAGCCCAAAGCCGATCCGGACATCAGCCGTCTGGAACAGCGCCTCGCAGAGCGGCTGGGCTCTCCCGTGCAGATCAAGCACGGACAGAAGGGCAAAGGTCAGTTGGTAATCCGCTACAACTCGCTGGATGAATTGCAGGGCGTACTGGCGCATATCCGCTGAAACAAATGCTTATGCATGACGTGTAGCGGGTAGTCGGAAATCACTACCCGGCAGTTGAACGGGTAGGGAAGCGCCCCTATACTCTGCGCGCATTTTGGTCGGCATGAAATATGCCAAGTCGTTGATTTAACGGACGCCGACCTTCCAGAGGACGTTTGCGATGGATGCCCGCACGCCACAACGCCTGCCCCTCCATCGCCTGCCGGTTTTTCCGGTGTTGATCGCCCAACTGGTCCTGCTGCTGATCGCCGCTTCGTTACTGTGGCTTTCGCGAGGATCGGTAGCCGGTTACTCGGGACTCTGCGGTGGTCTGATCGTATGGCTACCCAATCTGTATTTCGCTCACAAGGCGTTCCGCTTCAGCGGGGCGCGGGCCGCACAAGCCATCGTCCGGTCGTTCTACGCCGGCGAGGCCGGAAAACTGATTCTGACGGCGGTGCTCTTTGCGCTGACGTTCGCAGGTGTGAAACCGCTGGAACCGCTGGCCGTATTCGGTGTGTTCCTGCTGACCCAGACGGTCGGCTGGTTTTCTCCCCTGCTGATGAGAAAACGACTTACGAATTAACGCGTTGAGGCAAACATGGCAGCAGAAAACGCTTCGGGCTACATTCAGCACCACCTGCAGAACCTGACCTTCGGGCGGCTGCCGACCGGTGACTGGGGTCTTGCCCACACCGCTCAGGAAGCCAAGGAAATGGGCTTCTGGGCATTCCACCTGGATACCCTGGGCTGGTCGGTTGCGCTGGGTGTGATCTTCGTTCTGCTATTCCGCATGGCTGCCAGCAAGGCAACCTCCGGTCAGCCGGGTGCCCTGCAGAACTTCGTCGAAGTGTTGGTCGAGTTCGTCGACGGCAGCGTCAAGGACACCTTCCACGGCCGCAACCCGCTGATCGCTCCCCTGGCCCTGACGATCTTCGTCTGGATCTTCCTGATGAACGCCATCGACCTGATCCCGGTCGACTGGATCCCGCATGCGGCGATGGCGATCTCCGGCAACGAGCACATCTTCTTCCGTGCGGTTCCGACTACCGATCCGAACGCTACCCTGGGCATGGCCCTGTCGGTGTTCGCGCTGATCATTTTCTACAGCATCAAGGTCAAGGGCATCGGCGGCTTCATTGGTGAACTGACCCTGCATCCTTTCAGCAGCAAGAACATCGCGGTGCAGGTCATCCTCATCCCGGTCAACTTCCTGCTCGAATTCGTAACCCTGGTGGCCAAGCCGATTTCGCTGGCCCTGCGGTTGTTCGGCAATATGTATGCCGGCGAGCTGGTATTCATCCTGATCGCCGTGATGTTCGGCAGCGGTCTGCTTTGGCTGAGTGGCCTGGGTGTGGTGCTGCAGTGGGCGTGGGCGGTTTTCCACATCCTGATCATCACCCTGCAAGCGTTCATCTTCATGATGCTGACGATCGTCTACCTTTCGATGGCGCACGAAGATAACCACTGATTGTTCGCTTTACCGCTTCATCTAAAACCCCTAACCAAGTCGACATAAGAGTCGGAGGAAAAATGGAAACTGTAGTTGGTCTTACCGCTATTGCCGTTGCACTGCTGATTGGCCTGGGTGCCCTGGGTACCGCCATTGGTTTCGGTCTGCTGGGTGGCAAATTCCTGGAAGGCGCTGCGCGTCAACCGGAAATGGTCCCGATGCTGCAAGTCAAGATGTTCATCGTCGCCGGCCTGCTCGACGCCGTGACCATGATCGGCGTTGGTATCGCTCTGTTCTTCACCTTCGCGAACCCCTTCGTTGGTCAAATCGCCGGCTGATCACTCGTCTTCATTCGAGTGAACCGGTTTGATGGACAACGAACGAGCGAGGTGTTGGCGTGAACATTAATGCAACCCTGATTGGCCAGTCCGTTGCGTTCTTCATCTTCGTGCTGTTCTGCATGAAGTTCGTGTGGCCTCCGGTCATCACGGCTTTGCGCGAACGCCAGAAGAAGATCGCAGAAGGTCTGGACGCTGCCAATCGTGCGACTCGCGACCTGGAGCTGGCCCAAGAGAAAGTGGGCGAGCAACTGCGCGAGGCGAAGACTCAGGCAGCCGAGATCATCGAGCAAGCCAAGAAGCGCGCGACCCAGATCGTCGACGAAGCCCGTGATCAGGCCCGTGTCGAAGCTGAGCGCGTCAAGGCTCAGGCTCAGGCCGAGATCGAGCAGGAAATTAACGGTGTCAAGGACGCGCTGCGTGCCCAACTGGGTAGCCTGGCCGTCGGCGGTGCCGAGAAGATCCTGGGTGCCACAATCGATCGAAACGCGCATGCGGAGCTGGTTGATAAACTGGCTGCCGAAATCTAAGCGAGGGCGATCATGGCAGAATTGACCACGCTGGCCCGACCTTATGCCAAGGCTGCTTTCGAGCACGCCCAGGCCCATCAGCAGCTGGCCGCCTGGTCGGCCATGCTCGGCCTGGCTGCAGCAGTGTCGCAAGACGCGCGCATGCAGAGCGTGCTCAAGGCTCCGCGTCTGACCAGTACAGAAAAGGCCGCCACCTTCGTCGAGGTGTGCGGCGACAAGTTCGATGCTCAGGTACAGAACTTCATCCATATCGTTGCCGAAAACGAGCGCCTCGCGCTTTTGCCGGAAATCGCCGAACTGTTCGAGCTGTACAAAGCCGAGCAGGAGAAGTCGGTCGATGTGGACGTGACCAGTGCCTTCGCATTGAGCGCCGAACAGCAAGACAAACTCGCCAAGGTTCTCAGCGCTCGGCTCAGCCGGGAAGTGCGATTGCACGCTGCGGAAGACGCCAGCCTCATCGGTGGTGTCGTGATCCGCGCAGGCGACCTGGTTATCGATGGCTCGGTTCGCGGCAAGCTCGCGAAACTGGCCGAAGCGTTGAAATCCTGAGTTTGAAGGGGCAGCAGAGCAATGCAGCAACTCAATCCTTCCGAAATAAGTGAAATCATCAAGGGGCGTATCGAGAAACTCGACGTCTCTTCCCAAGCCCGTAACGAAGGCACCATCGTCAGCGTTTCCGACGGTATCGTGCGCATCTACGGCCTGGCCGACGTCATGTACGGCGAGATGATCGAGTTCCCCGGTGGCGTCTACGGTATGGCGCTTAACCTGGAACAAGACTCCGTCGGCGCCGTCGTTCTGGGTAGCTACCTCGGCCTGCAAGAAGGCATGAGCGCCAAGTGCACCGGCCGCATCCTCGAGGTTCCGGTCGGTCCGGAACTGCTGGGTCGCGTGGTCGATGCCCTGGGTAACCCGATCGATGGCAAAGGCCCGCTCAACAACGTCGCTACCGACGCGGTTGAGAAGGTCGCGCCGGGCGTGATCTGGCGTAAGTCGGTCGACCAGCCGGTACAGACCGGCTACAAATCGGTCGATGCGATGATCCCGGTAGGCCGTGGCCAGCGCGAGCTGATCATCGGTGACCGTCAGATCGGCAAGACCGCTCTGGCCATCGACGCCATCATCAACCAGAAGAACAGCGGCATCCGCTGCGTCTACGTCGCCATCGGTCAGAAGCAGTCGACCATCGCCAACGTGGTGCGCAAGCTGGAAGAGAACGGCGCCCTGGCCAACACCATCGTTGTGGCGGCGAGTGCTTCGGAATCCGCAGCACTGCAGTTCCTGGCTCCCTACGCCGGCTGCACCATGGGCGAGTACTTCCGTGACCGCGGCGAAGACGCCCTGATCGTTTATGACGATCTGTCCAAGCAGGCTGTCGCCTATCGCCAGATCTCCCTGCTGTTGCGCCGTCCGCCGGGCCGCGAAGCCTACCCGGGCGACGTGTTCTATCTCCACAGCCGTCTGCTGGAGCGCGCTTCCCGCGTTTCCGAAGAGTACGTCGAGAAGTTCACCAACGGCGCCGTGACTGGCAAGACCGGTTCGCTGACCGCGCTGCCGATCATCGAAACCCAGGCCGGCGACGTTTCCGCGTTCGTTCCGACCAACGTGATTTCGATCACCGACGGCCAGATCTTCCTTGAGTCGGCGATGTTCAACTCGGGTATCCGTCCGGCCGTCAACGCCGGTATCTCGGTATCCCGCGTGGGTGGCGCTGCCCAGACCAAGATCGTCAAGAAGCTTTCCGGTGGTATTCGTACCGCGTTGGCGCAGTACCGTGAACTGGCGGCTTTCGCCCAGTTCGCTTCCGACCTGGACGAAGCCACTCGCAAGCAGCTCGAGCATGGTCAGCGCGTTACCGAGCTGATGAAGCAGAAGCAGTACGCGCCGATGTCCATCGCCGAAATGTCGCTGTCGCTGTATGCCGCCGAGCGTGGTTTCCTGACCGACGTCGAGCTGGCCAAGATCGGTAGCTTCGAAGCTGCGCTGATTGCCTACTTCAACCGTGATCACGCCGATCTGATGGCGAAGATCAACGAGAAGGGTGACTTCAACGACGAAATCGATAAAGGCATCAAAGCCGGCATCGAGAAGTTCAAGGCCACCCAAACCTGGTAAGCCGCAGCGGGGTCGAAAGGCCCCGCCTGCTAACCCCATAGGTGTGAAATGGCAGGCGCAAAAGAGATTCGCAGCAAGATTGCGAGCATCAAAAGCACGCAAAAGATCACCAGCGCCATGGAAAAGGTGGCGGTCAGCAAGATGCGCAGAGCACAACAGCGCATGGCTGCCAGCCGTCCTTATGCCGAGCGCATTCGGCAGGTGATCGGCCATCTGGCCAACGCCAATCCGGAATACCTGCACCCGTTCATGATCGAGCGTGAGGTCAAGCGTGTCGGCTATATCGTCGTCACCTCCGACCGTGGTCTTGCCGGCGGCTTGAACACCAACCTGTTCAAGGCTCTGGTCAAGGACATGAGCGCCCAGCGCGAGAAAAGCGCGGAGATCGATCTGGCGGTGATCGGGGGCAAGGGTGCGTCGTTCTTCCGTAGCTACGGCGGCAACGTGGTAGCGGCGATCAGCAACCTGGGCGAAGCGCCTTCGATCAATGACTTGATCGGCAGCGTCAAGGTCATGCTGGATGCCTACCTCGAAGGCCGTATCGACCGGCTGTACGTGGTCTCCAACAAGTTCGTCAACACCATGACCCAGAAGCCGACCGTGGAGCAGTTGATTCCGCTGGTCGCCGAGGACAGTCAGGAGTTGAAGCACCACTGGGACTACCTCTACGAACCCGATGCCAAGCAGTTGCTGGAAGGCCTGCTGGTGCGCTACGTGGAGTCGCAGGTCTACCAGGCGGTGGTCGAGAACAATGCGGCCGAGCAAGCCGCACGGATGATCGCGATGAAGAACGCCACCGACAACGCCGGTGATCTGATCAGCGAATTGCAGCTGATCTACAACAAGGCGCGTCAGGCAGCGATCACTCAGGAAATCTCGGAAATCGTCGGCGGCGCTGCCGCGGTTTAACGGTTCAAAATTCAGAGGAACCAAAGATGAGTAGCGGACGTATCGTTCAAATCATCGGCGCCGTCATCGACGTGGAATTCCCGCGCGATCAGGTCCCGAACATCTATGACGCGCTGAAGGTACAAGGCGCGGAAACCACCCTGGAAGTCCAGCAGCAGCTGGGCGACGGCATCGTCCGTACCATCGCCATGGGTTCGACCGAAGGCCTCAAGCGCGGTCTTGACGTCGCCAGCACCGGTGCTGGCATCCAGGTTCCGGTTGGGGTGAAAACCCTGGGCCGGATCATGGACGTCCTCGGCAATCCGATCGATGAAGCGGGCCCGATCGGCGAAGAAGAGCGCTGGGGTATCCACCGCGCTGCGCCGTCCTACGCGGAGCAGGCTGGCGGCAACGAGCTGCTGGAAACCGGCATCAAGGTCATCGACCTGGTCTGCCCGTTCGCCAAGGGCGGCAAGGTCGGTCTGTTCGGCGGCGCCGGTGTCGGCAAGACCGTCAACATGATGGAGCTGATCCGTAACATCGCCATCGAGCACAGCGGCTACTCCGTGTTCGCCGGTGTGGGCGAGCGTACCCGTGAAGGGAACGACTTCTACCACGAGATGAAGGACTCCAACGTTCTCGACAAAGTGGCCCTGGTCTATGGCCAGATGAACGAGCCGCCGGGCAACCGGCTGCGCGTGGCGCTGACCGGCCTGACCATGGCCGAGAAGTTCCGTGACGAAGGTCGCGACGTTCTGCTGTTCGTCGACAACATCTACCGTTACACCCTGGCCGGTACCGAAGTATCCGCGCTGCTCGGCCGTATGCCGTCCGCAGTGGGTTACCAGCCGACCCTGGCTGAGGAAATGGGTGTTCTGCAGGAACGCATCACTTCCACCAAGTCGGGTTCGATCACCTCGATCCAGGCCGTCTATGTCCCCGCGGATGACCTGACCGACCCGTCGCCGGCGACCACCTTCGCCCACCTTGACGCCACCGTGGTTCTGTCCCGTGACATCGCTTCGCTGGGTATCTACCCGGCGGTCGATCCGCTCGACTCCACCTCGCGTCAGCTGGACCCGAACGTGATCGGTGCCGAACACTACGAGACCGCTCGTGGCGTGCAGTACGTCCTGCAACGCTACAAGGAGCTGAAGGACATCATCGCTATCCTCGGCATGGACGAGCTGTCCGAAGCCGACAAGCAACTGGTATCCCGCGCTCGTAAGATCCAGCGTTTCCTGTCCCAGCCGTTCTTCGTGGCCGAAGTCTTCACCGGCTCGCCGGGCAAGTACGTTTCCCTGAAGGACACCATCGCTGGTTTCAAAGGGATCCTCAACGGCGACTACGATCACCTGCCGGAACAAGCGTTCTACATGGTTGGTGGCATCGAAGAAGTCATCGAGAAAGCCAAGAAACTGTAATCGGGAGCGCCCGGTGACGGGCGCCCACGCGAGGCTACCTAATGGCTATGTCAGTCCATTGCGATATCGTCAGCGCGGAAGGCGAAATCTTCACCGGTCTGGTGGAAATGGTGATTGCGCACGGCAACCTGGGTGACCTGGGTATTTCGCCGGGCCACGCACCCTTGATCACCGACCTGAAGCCGGGTCCGATCCGTCTGGTCAAGCAGGGCGGCGAAGAGGAGGTGTTCTACATCTCCGGCGGTTTTCTCGAAGTCCAGCCGAACATGGTCAAGGTTCTTGCCGACACCGTGCAGCGCGCTGGCGACCTCGACGAAGCGTCCGCCCAGGAGGCCGTCAAGGCCGCCGAGCAGGCTCTGAACGATAAGAGCGCGGAGTTCGACTACGGCTCGGCTTCGGCCCAGCTCGCCGAAGCCGCCGCCCAGTTGCGGACCATCCAGCAGTTGCGCGCCAGAGCCAAACGCTGAGTGAATCCGTTTCGACAATCAGGGGTAGCTTCGGCTACCCCTTTTTGTTTGCGTCTTTTCCGAACGCTGTTGCCGGCATGATCTGGCTGTCTTAAGGTCGCGCCGTTTCCCTTTGCTCCCGGAGGTCCCTGCATGTCCCTTGAAGTCGTGATTCTCGCCGCCGGCCAAGGTACGCGCATGCGTTCGGCACTGCCCAAGGTGCTGCACCCGGTAGCCGGCAAACCGATGCTCGGGCATGTCATCGACAGCGCGCGCCAGTTGCAGCCGCAGGGCATCCACGTGGTCATCGGGCACGGCGCGGATGCGGTGCGCGAGCGGCTCGCCGCGGACGACCTCAGTTTCGTCATGCAGCGTGAACAGCTCGGCACCGGCCACGCCGTGGCCCAGGCGGCGCCGGCGCTGTCCGCCGAGCGCGTGCTCATCCTCTATGGCGACGTCCCGCTGATCGAAGTCGGCACCCTACAGCGCCTGTTGCAGAAGGTGGATGACCAACACCTGGCGCTGCTTACCGTGGAGCTCGGCGACCCGACCGGCTACGGGCGCATCGTCCGTGACGCCGTGGGGGCGGTGAGCGCCATCGTCGAGCACAAGGACGCAACGCCCGAGCAGCGCGCGATCAAGGAAGGCAATACCGGCATCCTCGCGGTGCCCGGCAAACGCCTCGGCGGCTGGCTGAGCCGGCTGTCCAACAGCAACGCGCAGGGCGAGTACTACCTCACCGACGTGATCGCCATGGCGGTCGCCGACGGGCTCACCGTCGCCACCGAACAGCCGCTGGACGCGATGGAGGTGCAGGGCGCCAACGACCGCATCCAGCTGGCCGAACTGGAACGTCATTACCAGCAGCGTGCGGCACGTCGCCTGATGGCCGAGGGTGTCACGCTGCGTGATCCGGCGCGTTTCGATGTGCGCGGCGACGTCAGCGTCGGCCGCGACGTGCTCATCGATATCAACGTGATTCTCGAAGGCCGCGTGCTGATCGAAGAGGGCGTAGAGATCGGACCGAACTGCGTGATCCGCAACAGCACGCTGCGCAAGGGAGCGATCGTCAAGGCCAACAGCCATCTGGATGGCGCCGAACTGGGCGAGGGCGCCGATTGCGGCCCGTTCGCGCGGCTGCGTCCGGGCAGCGTGCTGGGTGCGAAGGCCCATGTCGGCAACTTCGTCGAATTGAAGAATGCCGTCATGGGGGACGGTGCCAAGGCCGGTCATCTGAGCTATCTCGGCGATGCCGAGATCGGTGCGCGCAGCAACATCGGCGCCGGCACCATCACCTGCAACTACGACGGTGCCAACAAGTCACGCACGCGGATGGGTGAGGATGTATTCGTCGGTTCCAACAGCGCACTGGTCGCCCCGGTGAGCCTCGGCGACGGTGCCACCACGGGCGCGGGTTCGGTGGTGACCCAGGACGTGCCGGCAAATACGCTGGCCGTTGGGCGCGCCAAGCAGCGCAACATCGAAGGCTGGAAGCGGCCGGTGAAAGTGAAGAAGTAACCTGATCGATGATGAGAAGGCGGCGTTGGCCGCCTTTTTTCATTTCTGTGGTTGACGTGAAAGCTTCGTTAGGTTTTGATTCGACGACTTTAATTTCGAAACGAAACTAACGAATGTCGAAGCGCAACACGCCGCAACGTCGTCACGCCATCCTGGCTCTGCTCGCCGAGTCGGGAGAAGTCAGCGTGGACGAGTTGGCCAAAGGTTTCTCTACGTCCGAAGTGACCATCCGCAAGGACCTCACGGCGCTGGAGAAGAATGGCCTGCTGCTGCGTCGCTACGGCGGCGCGGTGCCGGTGCCGCAGGAACTGATCGTCGACGATGCGCAGCCGGTATCGCCCTACAAGCGCGCGATTGCCCGCGCCGCGGTCGCCTGCCTCCGTGAGCATGCACGCATCATCATCGACAGCGGCAGCACCACGGCGGCGATGATCGGTGCGCTCGGGCGTCAGCCGGGCCTGGTGGTGATGACCAATTCGCTGAACGTGGCCAACGCCCTGCGCGAACTGGAGCACGAGCCGGTACTGCTGATGACCGGCGGCACCTGGGACCCGCATTCCGAGTCCTTTCAGGGCCAGGTCGCCGAACAGGTGCTGCGTTCCTATGATTTCGACCAGCTGTTCATCGGCGCCGATGGCATCGACCTGGAGCGCGGCACCACCACCTTCAACGAGTTGCTGGGCTTGTCCCGGGTGATGGCCGAGGTCGCCCGCGAGGTGATCGTGATGGTCGAGTCGGACAAGATCGGCCGGCGCATGCCGAACCTCGAGCTGCCCTGGAGCAGCGTGCATACCCTGATCACCGACACGCGCCTCACCGCCGAGGCGCGTGATCGCATCGAATCCCTTGGCGTGCGGCTGATCCTTGCCGCCGCCAGCGACAAATAGGAGAGAAACATATGTGTGGCATCGTTGGCGCCGTCGCCGAACGCAATATCCTGCCGGTCCTCGTCGAGGGCCTGAAACGCCTGGAATACCGCGGTTACGACAGCGCCGGCGTGGCCCTGCTCGACGGCGACGGCACATTGCAGCGCGTGCGCCGGCCGGGCAAGGTCAGCGAACTGGAGCAGGCCCTGGCCGCAGCACCGCTGAATGGCCGGCTGGGCATCGCCCACACCCGCTGGGCCACCCACGGCGTGCCCAGCGAGCGCAACGCGCACCCGCATTTTTCCGGCAACGACCTGGCGCTGGTGCACAACGGCATCATCGAGAACCACGAGCCGCTGCGTGCGCGTCTCAAGGACATGGGCTACCTCTTCACCTCCGAGACCGACACCGAAGTCATCGTGCACCTGTTGCACCATCACCTGGACGCGCTGGGCGACCTGGCCGATGCGCTCAAGGCGACGGTGAAGGAACTGCACGGCGCCTACGGCCTGGCGGTGATCAGCGCCAGGCAGCCGGACCGCCTGCTGGCCACCCGCAGCGGCAGCCCGCTGGTGGTCGGCCTGGGTCTGGGCGAGAACTTCCTCGCCTCCGACCAGTTGGCGCTGCGCCAGGTGACCGACCGCTTCATGTACCTGGAGGAGGGCGACATCGCCGAGATCCGCCGTGATTCCGTGCAGATCTGGGATCTCGACGGCCAGCCGGTGCAGCGCGAGCAGGTGCAGTACCACGAAGGCGCGGAAGCCGCCGACAAGGGCGCCTACCGGCACTTCATGCTCAAGGAAATCCACGAGCAGCCCAAGGTCGTGCAGCGCACGCTGGAAGGTCGCCTGGGTCTCGACCACGTGCTGGTCGAGGCCTTCGGCCCGCAGGCCGAGGCGCTGTTCGCCCAGGTGCGCAACGTGCAGATCGTCGCCTGCGGCACCAGCTATCACGCCGGCATGGTCGCCCGATACTGGCTCGAGGAACTGGCCGGGATTCCCTGCCAGATCGAAGTCGCCAGCGAGTTCCGCTACCGCAAGGTGGTGGTGCAGCCGGACACCCTGTTCGTCAGCATTTCGCAGTCCGGCGAAACCGCCGACACCCTGGCCGCGCTGCGCAACGCCAAGCAGCTTGCCCCCGGTGCCGGCGGCTACCTGGCCAGCCTGGCGATCTGCAACGTCGGCACCAGTTCGCTGGTGCGCGAATCCGACCTGACCCTGCTGACCCAGGCCGGGCCGGAGATCGGCGTGGCGTCGACCAAGGCGTTCACCACGCAGCTGGTCGCCCTGCTGCTGCTGACCCTGGCGCTGGGCCGCGTGCGCGGCGGCTTGTCGGCGACCGTCGAGGCCGAACTGGTGGACGAGCTGCGCCGCCTGCCGACCCGCCTCGGCGAGGCGCTGGGCATGGACAAGACCGTTGAGAAGGTCGCCGAACTCTTCGCCGAGAAGCACCACACGCTGTTCCTGGGTCGCGGCGCGCAGTACCCGGTGGCGATGGAGGGCGCACTCAAGCTCAAGGAAATCTCCTACATCCACGCCGAAGCCTACCCGGCCGGCGAGCTCAAGCACGGCCCGCTGGCGCTGGTGGACAGCGACATGCCGGTGGTCACCGTGGCGCCGAACAACGAGCTGGTGGAGAAGCTCAAGTCCAACCTGCAGGAAGTCCGCGCGCGCGGCGGCCAACTGGTGGTGTTCGCCGACATCAAGGCCGGTATCGACAACGGCGAAGGCACCTACGTGGTCAGCATGCCGCACATTCACGACATCCTCGCGCCGATCCTCTATACCTTGCCGCTGCAGCTGCTGTCCTACTACGTAGCCGTGCTCAAGGGCACCGACGTCGACCAGCCGCGCAACCTGGCGAAATCGGTCACCGTGGAGTGAAGTCTGGAGGCGTGCGGACAGCATTGGCGGATTCCACCGCCCGGCTGCCGCCGCCTCCCCGAACCGTTCTGGCGCTCTATGAACATCAACTTCGATCTCAATGATCTCCAGGCCTTTCGCGCGGTGGTCGAGAAGGGCAGCTTTCGCAAGGCCGCCGAGGCCATCCGCATCTCGCAGCCGGCGCTCAGCCGGCGCATCGAAAAGCTGGAAACCGCGCTCGGCGTGAAGCTGTTCGAGCGCACCACGCGCAAGGTCAGCCTGACCATGGCCGGGCGCGCGTTCATGCCGAATGTCGAACGCCTGCTGGATGACCTGGAAGTCGCTTTGCTCGGCATCACCGGCGTCGCCTCGAACCGCCTGGCCAACGTCACCATCGCCTGCGTGCCGTCCACCGCCTACTACTTCATGCCGCAGGTGGTGACCGAGTACCACCGCCTGTATCCACGGACCAAGGTGCACGTGCTGGATGCCAGCGCCAGCGAGGTACAGGACGCGGTGGCCAGCGGCGAAGCGGATCTCGGCCTGAGTTTCACCGGCGCGCTGGATCCGGCCATCGCCTTCGAGCTGCTGCTGCAGGAACGCTACGTGATGGCCTGTCGTCGCGACCATCCGTTGGCGGAAGCGGCGCAGGTGAGCTGGGACGAGATGTACCGGCAGGACTACATCACCCTGGGCAAGAGCTCCGGCAACCGTTTCCTGCTGGATCAGGCGCTGGTCAAGGTCCGTCCGGAGAAGGCCGGGATCTGCGAAACCCGCCATGTGACCACCATGATCGGTCTGGTGGAGGCGGGGCTGGGCGTGGCGGCGGTGCCGTCCATCGCCATGCCGATGGCCGGGCACCCCTTGCTGGCGAGCGTGCCGCTGGTGGAGCCGGAGGTGCTACGCAATGTCGGCCTGATCAAGCGCCGGGGGCACTCGCTGACACCGGCCGCGCTGGAACTGGAACGCCTGGTGCGGGAGATGAAGCGCCTGCCGGGCTGATTGCCACCCGGCAGGCCCGCGTTCAGACCGCCAACTGCGGTTGCGAGGAGATGCGCCGGTACATGTACAGCGTCGCCAGCAATGCGCAGAGGGCGGCGAAGGTCATCCAGTAGCCGGGCGCTGCCTTGTCGCCGGTGGCGTGGATCAGCGCGGTGGAGATAGCCGGGGTGAAGCCGCCGAATACGGCGGTCGCCAGGCTGTAGGCCAGGGAGAAACCGGCGACGCGGACTTCCACCGGCATGATTTCGGTGAGCGCCGGAATCATCGCGCCGTTGTACATGCCGTAGAGGAACGACAACCACAGCAGCACTTCGAGCATGTGCGCGAAACTCGCCGCCTGCGCCAGGTACGACAGCGCCGGGTAGGCGGTGACGATGGCCATCACGGTCATGGCGACCAGCACCGGCTTGCGCCCGATGCGATCAGACAGCGCGCCGCCGATCGGCAGCCAGATGAAGTTCGATACCCCCACCAGCAGCGTCACCAGCAAGGCATCCGCGGTGCTCAGCTCGAGCACGTTCTTGCCGAAGGTCGGCGCGTAGACGGTGATCAGGTAGAAGGCGGTGGTGGTCATCGCGACCATCAGCATGCCGGCCACCACGGTGACCCAGTTCTGCATCAGCGTGCGGAACACTTCGCGCATCGTCGGACGGTGGCGGCGCGCGGTGAATTCCTCGGTTTCCTTCAGGTTGCGGCGCAGCAGGAAGATGAACGGCACGATCATGCAGCCGATCGCGAAGGGAATGCGCCAGCCCCAGGCCGCCACGTCGCTCGCCGCCATTCCCTGATTCAGCGCGTAACCCAGCGCCGCGGCGACGATGATCGCCACCTGCTGGCTGCCGGACTGCCAGGCGGTATAGAAACCCTTGCGCCCGGGCGTAGCGATCTCGGCCAGGTACACGGATACCCCGCCCAGTTCCGCACCGGCCGAGAAGCCCTGAAGCAGTCGGCCGATGAGCACCAGCAGCGGTGCCACCAGGCCAATGCTGGAGTAGTCCGGCACCATCACGATCAGCAGCGTGCCGCTGGCCATGATCGAGAGCGTCACGATCAGCCCCTTGCGGCGGCCGACGTCGTCGATGTACGCGCCGAGGATCACCGCGCCCAGGGGACGCATGAGGAAGCCTGCGCCGAACACGGCGAAGGTCATCATCAGCGAGGCGAATTCGCTGGATGACGGGAAGAACGCGGCGGCGATGTGGTTGGCGTAGAAGCCGAACAGAAAGAAGTCGAACTGTTCGAGGAAGTTGCCCGAAGTGACTCGGAATACGGCGGCGATTTTTGCCCGCGCGGAAGTTGCCGCGGATTTCATCGAATCCTGCATGGGTATTCTCCAGCGTTTTTGTCCATGCGCAGGGGAGCGCACGATTATTGGAATCCTCGATGTTGGCTGACACATCTTGAAATGATAAGTGCGTATTTCGCATGGATTGATGTGTGCCTGGCATCAGTTTGAATTCGATTCCAACCAATACGCATGAAACCTGTCGGGTCTGCCCCTGAGTGATGACCTCAGTGCTGGTGCGAACGGCCGACGTGGGACGGAGCCTCCTCCACGTTGATGCTGGCTTCGGTGAGCTGGCGGACGATCTGGCAGCGTTCGATTTCGCCGCCTTCCGCGCAACTGCGGCGCAGTTCCACCAGTTGCACCTGGAGCGCCTGCAGGCCGGCGATGCGGGCGGCAACGTGCTCGATGTGCTCGTCGATCAACTCGTTGAAGGCTTCGCAGTTGTTCTGCGGCTGATCGCGGAATTCAAGCAGGCGACGAATCTCGTCAAGGGTCATGTCCAGCGTGCGGCAGTTGCGGATGAAGGTCAGCCGCTCGCTGTGTAGCGGGCCGTAAACCCGGTAATTGCCTTCGCTGCGGGCGGGAAGCGGCAGCAGGCCCTCACGTTCGTAGTAGCGGATGGTTTCCACGGGGCAGTGGGTCTGCCGCGCCAGTTCACCGATTTTCATGAGGCCTCCAGGTCGCTTGACCCTGTAGTGGCTACAGGGTGTTCACTGCGCACCATACCCCATCCGGAGAACCGAGATGACCCAGTGTTGCGGTGACCACGCCTGCGGAAAACCCTCCGCGGACCGACAGGACGTTCAGGATCGCCACGATCACGATCACGATCACGATCACGATCACGATCACGAGCACGAGCGTGGCGTGGCGACCGGCCAACTGAGCCGTTTCCGCATCGAGCAGATGGATTGCCCGACCGAGGAAAGCCTGATCCGCGGGCGCCTCGGCAAGTTGCCCGAGGTGCAGCGCCTGGAGTTCAACCTGCTCAAGCGCGTACTCGGCGTGTGGCACACGGCACTGCCGGAAGCGACGATCCGCGACGCGATCGCCGAGCTGGGCATGCGCGCCGAACCGTTGGCGGCGACCACCACGCGGATCGCCATCGCGCAGATGGACTGTCCGACCGAGGAGCGCCTGATCACCGACAAGCTCGGCGGCATGCCCGGCATCACGGCGTTGCAGTTCAACCTGATGCAGCGCGTACTCACCCTAGGCCACGAACCGGAGGCGCTGCAGCCGGCGCTGCAGGCGATTCGCGAGCTGGGCTTCACGCCGCAGGTGGCCACGACGGGCGAACCGGCGCCGCAGGTGGCGCCGGCAAGTGGAAAGGGCATCAAGCTGGCGCTGGCCGGTGTCGCCGCGATTGCCGCCGAAGTGCTGCATTTCGCCGACCTGGCGCCCGAATGGCTGGTGGCGCTGATCGCCCTGGCCGCCGTGTTGCTCAGCGGAGTGGAGGTCTACAAGAAGGGCTGGATCGCGCTGAAGAACCGCAACCTCAACATCAACGCGCTGATGAGCATCGCGGTGACCGGAGCGATCCTCATCGGCCAGTGGCCCGAGGCGGCGATGGTGATGTTCCTCTTCGCCGTTGCCGAGCTGATCGAGGCGGAGTCCCTCGATCGCGCGCGCAATGCCATTGGCGGGCTGCTCGAACTGGCGCCGGAAACGGCGACGGTACGCCAGCCCGACGGCACCTGGCAGAGCACGCCGGTGGCCGAGGTGGCGCTGGGCAGCCAGGTGCGCGTTCGTCCTGGCGAACGCATCGGCCTGGATGGCGAAGTCCTCGTCGGCCAGTCCAGCGTGAACCAGGCGTCGATCACCGGCGAGAGCCTGCCGGTGGAGAAGGCCGTCGGTGACGCGCTGTTCGCCGGCACTCTGAATGGCGATGGCGCGCTGGAGTACCGGGTCACCGCCGAGCCGAGCAACAGCACGCTGGCGCGGATCATCCAGGCCGTCGAGCAGGCCCAGGGCATGCGCGCGCCGACGCAGCGTTTCGTCGACCGCTTCTCGCGCCTCTACACCCCGGCGGTGGTGCTGCTATCGCTGGCGGTGGCGTTGCTGCCGCCGCTGTTCGACGGCCAGTGGCTGGAATGGATCTACCGTGCGCTGGTGCTGCTGGTGGTCGCCTGCCCCTGCGCGCTGGTGATTTCCACCCCGGTGAGCATCGTCAGCGGGCTCGCCGCGGCGGCGCGCAAGGGCATCCTGATCAAGGGCGGCGCCTACCTGGAGAACGGTCGCCACCTCAGCCACCTGGCGTTGGACAAGACAGGCACGCTGACCTACGGCAAGCCGCAGCTGACCGATCAGCATCTGCTGGTGGATGCCGATCCGGTGACCGTCGTCGGCCTCGCGCTGAGCCTGGCGGCACGTTCGGACCATCCGGTGTCGCAGGCCATCGCCCGGCATGGCGAGAACCAGCCGCTGCGGGACGTCGAGGAATTCGCCGCGCTGGCCGGGCGCGGGGTGCGCGGGCGCATCGACGGGCAACTGCTGCACCTGGGCAATCACCGCCTGGTGGAAGAGCTGGGGCTGTGTTCGGCCGAGCTGGAAGCGCGCCTCGACGTGCTGGAGCGCGAGGGCAAGAGCGTGGTGCTGCTGTGCGACGAGCAGCGTCCGCTGGCGCTGTTCGCCGTGGCCGATACGCTCAAGCCGAGCAGCCGCGAGGCGATCCGCGAGCTGCACGCATTGGGCGTCAGCACCCTGATGCTCAGCGGCGACAACGCCCATACCGCGGCCGCCATCGGGCGCCAGGCCGGCATCGACGAGGCTCGCGGCGAGCTGTTGCCGAGCGACAAGCTGGCGGCCATCGAGGCGCTGCTGGGCAAATCCGGCAGCGTCGGCATGGTCGGCGACGGGATCAACGACGCACCGGCGCTGGCGCGCGCCGACATCGGCTTCGCCATGGCGGCGATCGGCAGCGACACCGCCATCGAGACCGCCGACGTGGCGATCATGGACGACGACCTGCGCAAGATTCCGGCATTCGTGCGCCTGTCGCGGCAGACCGCGGCCGTGCTCAAGCAGAACATCGCACTGGCGCTGGGAATCAAGGCGGTGTTCCTGCTGGTCACCCTGACCGGCCACGCGACCTTGTGGATGGCGGTGTTTGCCGACATGGGCGTCAGCCTGCTGGTGGTGCTGAACGGCATGCGGCTGCTGCGCAAATAGCGGCTGACGGACGAACGGTCGATAGATCGCCACCTGTCCGGGTCTACCGGGTAAGTGGTTCCGTGCGTCCCGCCGCGTTGGCAGCGGGACGATCCAGCCCCGGGGAGCGATGCGATGACAGCTCGAAACACCCCCCATACTGCCCATGCGGCCGTCGCCCTCTATCCCAATCGGGCGCACGAGGCCCAGCACGAGCGGGTCTCGCTGGGCGAACTGGCGCGTCGCATCGCCGGCCTTCAAGGGCTGCCCTATTACGGCGAATTCAACCCCGCGCAAGCGCCGGCCGAGTCGCTGTATCTGGTCCCCAGCGGAACCCTGATCGGCGTCGAAGAGGCGCGTTCGCTCGGTGTCGCCAGCGAGCAGGATCTGTTTGGCGGCGTGGTTCCGCTGCCCTTCGTGGCGACCAAGGCGATCAGCCACGGGCTGGTCGGCGCCGACGCACGGGCACCGCAGGGTTGGCCGAACACCTTTGCCGCGCAGGCCGGGGACGCGCTGCTCGACGGCTTCACCGCGTTCGATCTGGGCGATGCCCGCGAGGCCGGCCATCGGTTGCTGCGACAGGGCCGCCTGCGGGTCAAGCCGGTACGCGCCACCGCCGGACGAGGACAGTGGCTGGTCGAGGATATCGACGCGCTGGAGCAGGCGCTCGCTGCCCAGGACGCCGACGAAGTGAACGCCTTCGGCCTGGTGCTGGAGCAGCATCTGGACGAGGTGCTGACCTACAGCGTCGGCCAGGTACGCATCGGTGAACTGCTGGCGACCTATCACGGTCGCCAGCGGCTCACCGAGGACAACGCCGGCGAGACGGTCTATGGGGGCTCCGACCTGGTCGTGGTGCGCGGCGATTTCGACGCCCTGCTGCGACTGGATCTGCCCGACCCCGTGCGCCTGGCGGTGCGCCAGAGCCAGCGCTACGACGCCGTCGCGAGCGCCTGCTTCCCCGCGCTGATCGCGTCGCGGCGCAACTATGACGTCGCCCAGGGCCGCGACGCGCACGGCCGGCAGCGCTCCGGCGTGCTGGAGCAGTCCTGGCGCATCGGCGGTGCCAGCAGCGCGGAAATCGCCGCGCTGGAAACCTTTCATGCCGACCCGACCGTGACCCGCGTGCGGTCATCTTCGCTGGAGTTCTTCGGCGAAGCCCGCCAGCCGCCGACGCATGCCTCGGTACTGTTTCGCGGTCTCGATCCGGAAATCGGCTTCATGACCAAATGCGTGACGGTGGAGGCGTATGAAGGCACGTAGCGAAACACTCGACATCGAAGTGGAAGTCGCCGGCGAACAAATCGCCGGTACCTTCCTGGTTCCCCGCTCGAAAATTCCCGGCGTGCTTTTCGTCCACGGCTGGGGCGGCAGCCAGGCGCGCGACATCGCGCGCGCCCGCGGCATCGCCGGGCTGGGTTGTGTGTGCCTGACCTTCGACCTGCGCGGTCATGCGCAAACCCGCGAGCAGCAGGAGACAGTTTCCCGCGAGGACAATCTCAGCGACATCCTCGCCGCCTACGACCGCCTCGCCGCGCACCCGGGCATCGACACCTCGGCGATCGCCGTGGTCGGCACCAGCTACGGCGGCTACCTGGCGGCCATCCTCACCACCCTGCGGCCGGTGCGCTGGCTGGCGCTGCGAGTGCCGGCGCTTTACCGCGACGAGGACTGGACGCTGCCCAAACGCAGCCTGGACCGCGTTGACCTTGCCCAGTACCGGCGCACCCGCGTGCTGCCCAGCGAGAACCGTGCGCTGGCCGCGTGCGCGGCCTTCACCGGCGACGTGCTGATCGTCGAGTCCGAGCACGACGATTTCGTCCCCCACGAGACGATCATGAATTACCGCGCGGCCTTCCAGAAAACCCACTCGCTGACTCACCGCATCATCGACGGCGCCGACCACGCGCTCAGCGGCGAGACCTGCCAGCAGGCCTATACCTCCGTGCTGACCGGCTGGGCGACCGAGATGGTCATCGGCGCGCGCGTGGGCGGGGCGATGCCGGGCGAATACGCCTGATCGAATCCGCGCTGCGATTTTCCAGCGTAGGAGGAAAGGTTTCGTCTATCGGGTAGATAGCATGACACCTATCGAATAGAGGCTTATGGTAGTCCTGCCTGTTGCAGGAGGACTTCCTCATGTTCGCGCCGCTCATGACAGCCTTGCGTGACTTGCACCTTCCGGTGCAGTTGCGCCTCTGGGACGGTAGCCACGTCGTCCTGGGCCCCAGCCCTGTGGTCACGTTGGTGGTGAACGACCCGGCGCTGGTCGGCCAGCTCGCCAAGCCCAGCCTGGACCTGCTGGGCAGCAGTTATGTCGAAGGCCGCCTCGGGCTGGAGGGGCCGATACTCGAGGTCATCCGTATCGCCGACAGCCTGTGCCGGGCCCTGATCGGTGAAGATACGGGTACTGCGCCGAGTCGCCAGGCCCACGACAAGGCCACCGATGCGGCGGCGATCTCCTATCACTACGACCTTTCCAACGACTTCTACCGACTCTGGCTGGACCAGGACATGGTCTATTCCTGCGCCTATTTCGAAACCGGCGGGGAAGACCTCGACCAGGCGCAGCAGGCCAAGCTGCGTCACCTGTGTCGCAAGCTGCGCCTGCAGCCCGGCGACCGGCTGCTGGACGTCGGCTGCGGATGGGGCGGGCTGGCGCGTTTCGCCGCGCGGGAGTTCGGTGCCGAGGTGTTCGGCATCACGCTCAGCCGCGCCCAGCTGGAGCTGGCGCGCCAGCGCGTGGCCGACGACGGCCTTGCCGGACAGGTGCAACTGGAACTGATGGATTATCGCGAGTTGCCGCAGGACGGCCGCTTCGACAAGGTGGTCAGCGTCGGCATGTTCGAGCACGTCGGTCACGCCAACCTGCCGCTGTATTGCCGCACGCTGTTCAACGCGGTGCGTCCGGGCGGGCTGGTGATGAACCACGGCATCACCGCGCGCCACACCGACGGACGCCCGGTCGGTCACGGCGCCGGCGAATTCATCGGGCGCTATGTATTTCCCCACGGAGAGCTGCCGCACCTGGCGATGATCAGTGCGCAGATCAGCGATGCCGGGCTGGAAATCGTCGATGTGGAAAGCCTGCGCCGGCACTACGCGCGCACCCTGGAGCTGTGGAGCGGGCGGCTGGAGGCGCGGCTGGAGCAGGCCAGGGCGCTGGTCCCGGAGGAGGCGCTGCGCATCTGGCGGCTCTACCTGGCCGGCTGCGCCTATGGCTTCGGGCGCAACTGGATCAACCTGCACCAGATCCTCGCGGTGAAGCCGCGGGAGGACGGCTCCCACGAGCTGCCCTGGTCCCGCGCCGATCTGTATGCCTGAAAGGGCGCGGGTGGGTTTTACTTCGCCGTCGAGCTAGGTACCTTGGCCGTCCTCGGAAAAAGGGATGCCTCGGCCATGAGCGAATTGATCACCTACTACCTGGAAATGAACCAGTCGCAGGCGTTGCGCGCCAAGCCGTTGCCGGGCGGCTTGAGTGTCGTCGAATGCGAGCAGCCGCAGTTCGCCCTGAACCGCTTTCTCTACCAGTTGGTCGGCGGTCCCTGGGAATGGACCGACAAGCTGTCGTGGAGCGACGCGCAATGGCGTGAGCTGGTGGAAAACCCCGCGCACCGCACTTGGGTGGCTTACCGGCGCGGCGCCATCGCCGGCTATTACGAGCTGTATCGCCCGGATGAGCGCAACGTCGAGATTCTCTATTTCGGCCTGGCACCGGAATTCTCCGGCCAGGGGCTGGGCGGGGCTCTGCTGTCCCACGCGATCGCCTCGGGCTGGAACTGGCCAGGGACCGAGCGCATCTGGCTGCACACCTGCAGCCTCGACCACCCGGCGGCGCTGGCCAACTACAAGGCGCGCGGCTTCGAGCTGTATCAACAGGTCGCCTCGGTGGAGTGACGCCACTCAGGCCATGCCGGGACCTTCCTCCTCCTGCTCGGCCGGCGCCGCGCCGAGCTCGAACGGCTGGTCCTGGTCGTAGGCGCTCAGGGCGACGCGTTCCAGGCCGCCGTGAGCACGCTGGTGCAGCGGCTTCAGTGCCATCTCCAGGTCGTGCACCGGCAACCGGGCAATGGCCTCCACCACGGCTTCGCCCGGTACGCTTTCCTCTTCCAGCAGACGCTGGCTGATCTCGTCCAGCGCCGGCTTCATCCGCTGCAGCAGGGCGAAGCATTCACGGTTGAGCTGCTGCAGCAGGGCATCGGCCGAGTGCAGCGTTTCGCTGCTGTCGAAGTCGATATGCGCCTCGCGCACCGCCTGCAGGTTGAGCAGCGAGCCGGCCGGGCCCATGCCCAGCGCGCCGACCATCGACAGCGCGAGCTTCGAGGCTTCCTGCAGGTCCTGCCCGGCACCGGACGAGACTTCGTGGAAATACAGCTGCTCGGCGTTACGCCCGGCGAGCAACATCTGGATGCGTCCGCGCAGTTCGGATTCCAGGTGCAGGCGCTTGTCTTCCAGCGGCGTCACCAGCGTCACGCCGAGGACCTGGCCACGCGGCAGGATGGTGACCTTCTCCACCCGGCCGGTGTTCAGCGCGGCGGCGACCAGCGCGTGGCCGGCCTCGTGCACGGCGATGCGTGTGCGTTCGGCGTCGGAGAGCGGGGTGACGCCATCTGGCTTGGCGCCGATGCGACTGATCTCGATGGCCTCCACCATGTGCTCCATCTCGACCCGCGCGGCGCGGTCGCGGGCGGCGAGCAGGGCCGCCTGGTTGACGATCGAGGCGATCGCCGCGGGGGTCAGGCCGACGCTGTTGCGCGCCAGCTGGGCGAAGTCGATGTCGGCGGCGCGGCGCAGCTTGCCGGCGTAGAGGCGGAACAGCGCACCGCGGTCGGCCAGCGTCGGCAGGCCCACGGCGATCGAGCGGTCGAAACGCCCTTCACGCAGCAGCGCGGCGTCCAGCGAGTTGGGGAAGTTGGTCGCGCCCACCACCAGCACGCCTGAGCTGGCATCGAAGCCGTCCATTTCGGTGAGGAAGCGGTTGATGATGCGGTTGCTCTCGGCGTCGCTGGAGCGGGTCTGCTCGGAGCGCTTGCCGATGCCGTCGATCTCGTCGATGAAGATGATGCACGGCGCCTGGCGCCGCGCGGCCTGGAACAGCGCCTTGACCCTCTGGATGCCGACGCCGAAATACATCGAGGAGAAGTCGCTGCCGGTGACCTGGATGAACGCCGCGTTGGCCTCGCTGGCCAGGGCCTTGGCCAGTTGCGTCTTGCCGGTGCCGGGCTCGCCGGTCAGCAGCACGCCGCGAGGCGGCCGCGCACCCAGTTCGACGAAGGCGCTGGGGTCGCGCAGGTAGGCGGTGACGTCGGTCAGTGCCTGCTTGGCTTCGTGGGCGCCGATCACGTCGTCGAAGCCGACCCCGGTACTTTTGCGCAGGACCGCGTACGGGCGCATTTTCACCGCCAGCACTGCCAGCAGGAGCAGTGCGAGCACGCCGAACGGCGCATAGGAGAGTGCGCCGGCGTACCAGGGCGCTTCGCCATCGGTGCGGAACAGGCTGAGCGGGAAGAGTTCGCCACTGCCGTCGGCGTAGCGCTGCAGCAGCAGGTCGGCGATACGGCCGGACTGGTCCGGCAACCAGTAGCGAGCGCCGTCCTTGGTGCTGATGTAGACCGCGTCGCGATCCAGCGCGGCGCTGGCGATGCGTTTGTCGCGCAGGTCGGCGACCAGCGTGGACAGGTCGCGGCGGCTTTCCAGCCACGGCTGGGTCGATTCCTTCAACTGCTCCAGCATCAACGCGGCCGCGCCGCTGGCGGCGGGCTTCGCTGCCTGCGGCCAGAGTTGCCAGGCGGCGCCGGCGAGCAGCGCGACAGCCAGGAAAAGGCCCAGGAACGCGGCACGCCCGCGGCGGGTATTCAGCAAAGCAGGCTTCTTCATCGTGCTTCCAGGCGGGCGGTGGCCCGACATCGATACGTCAACGCCGGGAGACCGGCTGCGGTGCTGCGGACAATCCGCTGTGAGGTGCACGCGAAGGCGGCACAAACAGGCTATCGGCGATAAGTTCCCTGCCTTGACGTCAAAAGACTGCCTTCTGTCGGGTGTCCTTCGCCGCCGTTCAGCAGCTTGCAAAACCGGCGATTTCTCAAGGGGTTCCATGTGGAACATGCATGGATGCAGGCTTTCGGGTCATTGAGAGCCTATTGGCAACCGACCAGGCGATTGCAGATTACCGAGCCACGGGTGCCGCTCGACGAGGAAAGCCGGCTGACGTCGTTCCAGCCGAGCCGGCGACTGGAGCCGATCCAGATCTCGCCATCGCTGGCGATGCCGCTGAAGAAGGTCAGCCGGCCGTAGCGGCTGCTGGTCTGGCGCCAATGGCGGCCGCTCAGGCTGTCGTAGCCGCGCAGATAGGTATCCGAGCCGACTTTCGCCACCGCATAGGCATTGCCCAAGCGGTCTTCGCAGACCAGCAGATTGGCGCTGCGCAGACAGTCCGTCTTCGGTAGCGGCAACAGCAGACGTGCCTGTGCCGGTCCGTACGCGAGCAGGGCGAGGACGAAACTGCAGCGGATCAGCGAAAGCGATTTCATCGACACGGGCGATTTTCCAGTCTTCTTTAAATGTTATGGTATAACAAAAAAACAGCCGCCCGGAGTGAAACCGGAAGCGACGGCAAAAACACCTACGTGATGCCCGATGAGGTAACCCGCATGACCCACCGTCTTCCCGTCACCGTGCTGTCCGGCTTCCTCGGCGCCGGCAAGAGCACCGTGCTCAATCATGTGCTGAGAAACCGCGAAAACCTGCGTGTGGCGGTGATCGTCAACGACATGAGCGAGATAAACATCGACGGCAGCGAAGTGCAGCGCGACGTCGTCCTCAACTGCGCCGAGGAAAAGCTCGTCGAGATGAGCAACGGCTGCATCTGCTGCACGCTGCGCGAGGACCTGCTGGAGGAAGTCAGCCGACTTGCCCGCGAAGGCCGTTTCGACTACCTGCTGATCGAGTCCACCGGGATCGCCGAGCCGCTGCCGGTGGCGGAAACTTTCACCTTTCGCGATGAGCAGGGGCAGAGCCTGGCCGACCTGGCGCGCCTCGACACGCTGGTCACAGTGGTCGACGGGGTGAATTTCCTCCGCGATCTGCATGCCGCCGACAGCCTCGCCAGCCGCGGTGAAAGCCTGGGCGAGGACGACGAGCGTTCGATCACCGACCTGCTGATCGATCAGGTGGAATTCGCCGACGTCATCCTGATCAGCAAGATCGACCTGATCGCTTCTGCCGAACGCGAGGAGCTGATGGCGATCCTGCGCCGGCTCAATACCCATGCCGAGATCCTGCCGATGAGCATGGGTGCGGTGCCGCTGAAGAAGATTCTCGACACCGGCCGCTTCGACTTCGAGCGCGCTGCCCAGGCGCCCGGCTGGCTGAAGGAAATGCGCGGCGAGCACATCCCGGAAACCGAGGAATACGGCATCGCTTCCGGCGCTTACCGCGCGCGGCGTCCGTTTCATCCGCAACGGTTCTTCGCCTTGCTAAACCGCGAATGGACCAACGGGCGCCTGCTGCGCTCCAAGGGCTTCTTCTGGCTGGCGAGCAAGCCGCAGGAGGCCGGCAGCTGGTCGCAGGCCGGCGGGCTGATGCGTTACGGCTACGCCGGGCGCTGGTGGCGCTTCGTGCCGAAGAACCAGTGGCCAGATGACGACGAAGGGGTGCGCACGATCATGCGCCACTGGAGCGCGGACAGCGGCGATTGCCGCCAGGAACTGGTGTTCATCGGGCAGAACATCGACTTCGACCGGCTCACCGCCGAGCTCGATGCCTGCCTGCTCAGCGATGCGGAAATGGACCTCGGCACCGAGGCCTGGTTGCAGCTTCCTGACCCCTTCGGACCCTGGACGGAGGCCGCCTAGCGGTGTCGCTCAGTCCGCCTTCGGGGTTATCCACTGGCCCTGGCTCTGGCCCTCGCAGGCCGGCTTGAGGAAGCGCGCGTCGCTGGCAACGCCGTAGTAGTGGATGTCTTCGAGGTAGGGCATGTTGGAGGTGCGCGCGCCGCTGCATACGCCGAAGGCGCCGCCCGGGCACTGCTCGACGAAACTCACGTCGACCTTCTGGTCCTTGAGTTGCGGCTCGCAGTAGCCGCTGCGGAACAGGCCGCTGGGAATGCTGCGGTTCTGCTGGCAGATCTTCACTTCGACGTGCTCGTCCTGGCTGTGCACCACGCAGGCCTCGGCGAACGCCAGACCGGGCAACAGCAGCAGGCTCAAGAGTAGGGCGCGCATCGGCATCTCCCATGGAAGGCCGGCGACTTTAGCACGCCGGATCGGCGTCGTTGAGCGCGCAGGGGCTTCACCGATGGCGAACGAAACCGCACCATGTGCAGATGCTGAAGAACATCCCGACCCACCTCATCGCCGGGCCCCTGGGCGCCGGCAAGACCAGCCTGATCCGCGCGCTGCTGGCGCAGAAGCCAGCGGCCGAGCGCTGGGCGGTGCTGATCAACGAGTTTGGCCTGATTGGCCTGGATGCCGCGCTGCTCAGTACCGACGCCGACGGTGTCAGCCTCGCCGAGGTCGCCGAGGTCGCCGGTGGCTGCCTGTGCTGCGTCAATGGCGCGCCCTTCCAGGTCGGCCTTGGTCGGCTGCTGCGCAAGGCACGGCCCGACCGGCTGTTCATCGAGCCGTCCGGGCTCGGTCATCCCGCCGAGCTGCTTCGCCAACTGAACGAGCCGCCGTGGGTCGGCGTGCTGGCGATACAGCCGCTGGTGATGGTGCTCGATGCTGCGGCGCTGGCGGCGGGCCAGGCGTTGCCGGACAGCCAGCGCGGCGCGCTGGACGAGGCGGGTCTGCTGCTGCTGAACAAGGCCGAGGGCCTCGACGACGCGACGCGCGTCAGGGTGCTTGCCGGATTGCCCGCGCGGCCCTGGCGCTGGACCCGGAATGGCGAGCTGGTCCTGGCCGACCTGCCCGGCCATGCGGCTACCGGCGAGACCGGCGGCGACACCGCCGCGCTGCCGGACGGCGCCTCCACGCCCGCGGCGCTCTGGCGCGATCCCGCGCAGGCGATCCGCCAGGTGCGTGAGCAGGCGGACGGCTGGAGCATCGGCTGGCGCTGGCACCCAAGCCAGCGTTTCGAGCTGGCGCGGTTGCAGCAATGGCTGATGCTGCTGCGCTGGCGACGCGCCAAGCTGGTGCTGCGGAGCGACGCCGCCTGGCTGTCGGGCAATGCGCTGAACGGCGAGGCCCTGCACTGGCGCGACAGCGAGTGGCGCCGCGATTCGCGGATCGAGCTGATCTTCACCCAGGCGCAGGATGTCGAGGCGCTATCGGCGGGGCTGGAGGCGTGTCGCTTGCCGGATGACAGGGCGGTGGTGGGCTGAAGCCCACCCAGCGGCGGCCGGACAAACAACACCTTCCTGATCATTGCGCTGCGTAGGGTGCGCCATGCGCACCACTGGTCCCGGCGCGCTGGTTGCGGTGCGCGCGGCGCACCCTACGGGCCGAGCGAGCGGCGCGTTCCCCGGTGGTGCCCCCAGCGGTGGCCGGACAAACAACACCTTCCTGATCGTTGCGCTGCGTAGGGTGCGCCATGCGCACCGTGGGAGCGGCGCGGTGGTTGTGGTGCGCGCGGCGCACCCTACGGGGCCGGCGAGCGGTGCATTCGCGGCGGCACTACGAACGAGAAACGGGCCCTTGCGGGCCCGTCGTCGGGAATAAAACGGCCACGGGTTAACGTGGCCAGAGCCAGTACGGCTCAGTCAATCCTTGTCCATCTGCGAATGGGTGCGGGTGTCCTTCATGAACACGTAGACCAGCAGCGAGCAGGCGATGCAGCCGGTCACGTACCAGTAGAAGCCGCTTTCCAGGCCGATGCTCTTGAACCACAGCGCGACGTACTCGGCGGTCCCGCCGAAGATCGACACGGTCAGCGCATACGGCAGGCCGACGCCGAGGGCGCGGATCTGGGTGGGGAACAGCTCGGCCTTCACCACGGCGTTGATCGAGGTGTACCCGCTGACGATGATCAGCGCCGCCATGATCAGGAAGAACGCGCCCCACCAGGTCTGGACGGTGTGCAGGGTGGTGAGGATCGGCACCGTGCACAGCGTTCCGAGCACACCGAAGGCGATCAGGATCGGGCGCCGTCCGATCTTGTCGGAGAGCGCGCCCACCAGCGGCTGCAGCAGCATGAACAGGAACAGCGTGGCGGCGGAGATCATCGTCGAATCGGTCTTGCTCATCCCGACGGTGTTCACCAGGTATTTCTGCATGTAGGTGGTGTAGGTGTAGAACGCCAGCGTACCGCCCATGGTCAGGCCGACCACGGTGAACACCGCCTTGGGATGACGCATCAGCGTGCGCATCAGGCTTTCGGTCGGCTTGTCCTTCTTCTTGGTGAAGGAATCGGTCTCTTCCATCCCGCGACGCAGGAACATGGCGACCACCGCGCACAGCGCGCCGATCAGGAACGGTACGCGCCAGCCCCAGCTTTCCAGCTGCTCGACGGTCAGCGTCTGCTGCAGGACGATCAGCACCGCCAGGGCGATGAGCTGGCCGGAAATCAGCGTGACGTACTGGAAGCTGGAGAAGAAGCCACGGCTTTCCTTGGTCGCCGTCTCGCTCAGGTAGGTCGCCGAGGTGCCGTACTCGCCGCCGACCGAGAGGCCCTGCAGCAGGCGCGCGACCACCAGCAGCACCGGCGCGGCCACGCCGATGGTTTCGTAGCTCGGGGTCAGCGCGATCATCAGCGAGCCGAAGCACATCAGCAGCACCGAGGCCAGCAGCGCGGCCTTGCGGCCCTTGCGGTCGGCGTAGATGCCCATTAGCCAACCGCCGATGGGACGCATGATGAAGCCGACGGCGAAGATCGCCGCGGTGTTCAGCAACTGCGCGGTCTGGTCGCCCTGGGGGAAGAAGGATTTGGCGAAGTACAGGGAGAAGGCGGCGTAGACGTACCAGTCGTACCACTCGACCAGGTTGCCCACCGAGCCACTGAAAATCGATTTGATGCGTTGCGAGGTGCTGCGGGGTGCTGCGTTGGAAGCAGACAGCGTGCTGGAGCTATCCATCGTTATTCCTCTGATGTTGTTGTTTTTGGGCGCCGCCTCGGCCGCGCGAGTGCCGGTTGTCCATAGCAGATGCTGTGCCATGGGCCGGAAGGCCCGTATCAGAGGGGTTGCGAGGGTTTTTAGGGGAGTCGATGCGCGGAATTATGCCGACTGCTGCGGCTGGATAAGCGGAAATCCGCCTGTTTGAGGGGCTCTCGGTGCGCACGGCGCACCCTACGGCGGGCCGATCATCTCATTCCTCGTCACGCAGGAATTCGCCGCGGGCCAGACCGTGGCGCTGCATCTTCTCGTTCAGCGTGCGCCGCGGCAGTTGCAGCAGGTTCATCGCCGTCTTGATTTCGCCCCCGCTGCGCGCCAGCGCCAGGCGCAGGCACTGCGCCTCGTAGGCTTCCATCAGCTCGGCCAGCGATGGCTCGCCGGCAGTGGCCGGCAGCGGGCTTTCGTCGAGGCCGAGCACATGGCGTTCGGCGGCGTTGGCCAGTTCGCGCACGTTGCCCGGCCAGTCGTGGCTGAGCAGTTGCGCCAGGTGCAGCGGCGTCGGCGCGGTGGCCTCGCGACCGAGCCGGCCGCCGGCCTCGCGGGAGAAATGGGCGAACAGCAGGGCGATGTCCTCGCGCCGCTCGCGCAGCGCCGGCAAGTGCAATTCGGCGACGTTGAGGCGGTAGAACAGGTCCTCGCGGAAGCGCCCGGCGCGCACTTCATCGCGCAGGTCGGGCTTGGTCGCGGCGATCACCCGCAGGTCGATGGCGATGCTCTGGTTCGAGCCGAGCCGCTCCAGGCGCTGCTCCTGCAGCACGCGCAGCAGCTTGACCTGCTGCGCCAGCGGCATGCTCTCGATCTCGTCGAGAAACAGCGTGCCGCCGTCTGCGTGCTCCAGCTTGCCGACGCGCTTGCCCTGGGCGCCGGTGAAGGCGCCGCTTTCGTGGCCGAACAGCTCGGTCTCGAACAGGTGCTCGGGAATCGCCGCGCAGTTGAGCGCGACGAAGGGCTTTTGCGCGCGCGGTCCGAAGTCGTGCAGGCAACGCGCGACCATTTCCTTGCCGCTGCCGGTCTCGCCACGCAGCAGCACGTTGACCGGCGTCTGCGCCAGCGCCAGCAGCTGCCGGCGCAGCGTGCGGATCGCCGGGGAAACGCCGAGCAGGCGCGACTCGAGCGCGTCGCCGTGCTCGACCTGGGCACGCAGTCGGCGGTTTTCCTGCACCAGGCGGCGCTTCTCCAGCGCCCGTCCGAGGGTTTCCAGCAGGCGTTCGGGGTCCACCGGTTTCTCGATGAAGTCGTAGGCGCCCAGGCGCATCGCTTCCACCGCCTGGGGCACGTCGCCGTGGCCGGTGACCATGATCAGCGGCAGCTCGGCGTCCATCGCGCGCACCGCCTGCAGCAGCGCCATGCCGTCCATGCCGGGCATGCGCAGGTCGCTGATCAGCACGCCGGCGAAGTCCGCGTCCAGGCTCGCCAGGCAGTCCCGGGCGTTTTCGAACAGGGTCACGGCGTAGCCGGACAGCTGCAGCCATTCACCGACCGCCTGGCGGATCACCGCCTCGTCGTCGACCAGAATCACCGGTCCGCGCATGCTGTTTCCTCCGGGGTGTGGATCGGCAGGCGCAGGCTGAACAGTGCGCCGTCGTCCAGGTTGGTGGCGCTCAGCTGGCCGCCGAGTTCGCCGACGATGGCGGCGGATACGGCCAGGCCGATGCCCAGCCCGGCGCCGGCCGGTTTGGTGGTGAAGAAGGCGTCGAAGACCTTGGTCAGGTGTTCCTCGGCGATGCCACCGCCATTGTCGGCGACTTCCAGCAGCCAGTCCCCGCCGTCGCGCCGCAGGCTCAGGCGGATGCGCGGCTCGACCTTGCCGGTGACCGCGTCCAGCGCGTTGCTGAGCAGGTTGACCAGCACCTGCTCGAGGCGAATCGCGTCGCCGCTCACCCAGGCCGGGCGCTGCACGCGCTGCTCGATGTGCACTTGCGCCTGCCGCAGGTTCGGCGCCAGCAGCTGCAGCGCCTTGTCCAGCACGCCGCCCAGCTCCAGGCGCTCGCGGTTGCCGCCGGGGCTCCGGCGCGCGTAGGTCTTCAGGTGGCTGGTCAGTGCGCTCATGCGCTGCAGCAGTTCGTCGTGGCGGGCGAGGGCGGCGCGCGCCTGCTCCAGCTGGCCCTGGTCGAAGAGCAGGCGCAGGCTGGCCAACTGCATGCGCAGGGCGGTCAGTGGCTGGTTGATCTCGTGTGCCAGCGCGGCGGACATCTGCCCCAGCGCGGCCAGCTTGGCCGCCTGCACCAGGCCGTCCTGGGCGGTGCGCAGGTCGGCGGTGCGCTGTTCCACCAGGCGTTCCAGCTCCGCCCGGCTGCGCTGGCGCAGGCGCGCCAGGCGCCAGCGCTGGTGCAGGAAAAGGCCGAGGAAGACCAGCGCCAGCCAGACGCCGCCGGCGGCCAGGCTCGCATCGCGGGCGGCGTTGCCGCTCTGCGGCGCGCTGAGCAGGTGCAGCGTCCAGCCCTCGTTGGGCAGCGCCATCGATTCCCAGAGCAGGTCCTCGGCGCCGTCGGGGCCGGCCACGCGCCGCAGGTGGCTGTCCTCGCCCAGCGTGCGCAGCTCGCCATAGCGAAGCGGCTGCAGAGGTTGCTTGTCGTACTGCCGGGTGGCCGCGAGTTCGGCGCGCTCGGCCTCGCCGAGCGGGCGCAGCTCGCGGTAGCGCCAGGCCGCGCGGTTGGCGAGGAACACCACGTCCTTGGCGTCGCTGGCGAGGATCAGGTCCGGGCGCGCGCTCCAGTCGGCCTCCAGGTCGGGAAACTCCAGCTTGACCACGATGGCGCCGAGGAAGCTGCCGTCGTCGTCGCGGATCGCCTGGGACATGAAGTAGCCGGGAATCCCGCTGACCACGCCCACCGCGTAGAAGCGTCCGCTGCCTTGCCGGCGGGTGTCGAAGAAGTACGGCCGGTAGCCGTAGTTGTGGCCGACGTAGCTGGTCGGCAGGCGCCAGTTGCTGGCGGCGACGGCCAGACCGTCGCGGTCCATCAGTTCGAGGATCGCCGAGCGCGCGGCGCCGTTGATGGCCTCCAGCTTGAGGTTCAGCCGCTCGCGCAGCGCGCCGTCTACCGGGCCGCGCAGGGCTGTCTTCAGCTCCGGATCGAGCGCCAGCACCGCCGGCAGCGAGCGGTAGCGCTCGATCAGCGTCTGCAGGTTGCCGCCGATCAGGCTGAGCTGTTCGCGCGCCTGCACGCTCTGCTCGCGCAGGGCCTGGCGTTCGGCCTGGCGCCCGGCGAAATGCATCGCCAGCAGCAGGCCGGCGGCGAGCAGCAGGATCATCACGATGAGGCGCAGGGAACGGGGTGGCACGGGTGAACTCATGGTGTGGCCGGGTGAGCCGGGGAGCGAGCGATCGAGGCAGGCCAGACCTTAACACGAGCCGTCGCCACGCTCTGCCCTTGTCCACGCCGACTGGATACACTGCGCTCCTCGAACAACAACGATTGCGCCCACATGCACTTGCATCCCTGGTCTTTACCCGTCGCCGAGGGATTCACCCTGCGCGGCTGGCACAGCGAGCCGTCCGGCAAACCGCTGCTGCATTTCCTCCACGGCAACGGTTTCTGCACTCGCACCTACGAACCCTTGCTGCGCCGGCTGAGCGACGATTTCGATCTGTGGCTGGGCGATTTCCAGGGCCACGGCGAAAGCGACCATGGCGGTACCTTCGTCGGCTGGAACCGCAGCGCCGAACTCGCCGTGCAGTGCTTCGAGTCCGGCCGCGGGCTGTTCGGCGAGGTGCCCCGGCTGGCCCTCGGGCACAGCTTCGGCGGCGTGCTCACCGGCCTGATCCTGGCCGAGCGGCCGGACCTGTTCCAGCGCGCGGTGCTGCTCGACCCGGTGCTCTTCAGCCCGCGCATGCTGATGGCGATGCGCTTCGCCGCGCTGTTCGGCCAATACGGCCGGCACCAGATGGCGCGCCGGGCCGCGGCGCGGCGCAACCACTGGCCGGACCGCCCGGCGGTGCGCGCCAATTTCGAGGGTCGCGGGATCTTCAAGGGCTGGTGCGAGGAGGCGCTCGACGCCCACATCGAGCACGCGCTGCGCCCGGCGGCGGACGGCGGCGTGGAGCTGAAATGCCGGCCGAGCCGCGAAGCCGAGGTGTTCTCCTCGTCGCCGCAGCGCCTGTGGCCGACGCTGCGCCAGGTGCGCACACCGACCCGGGTGATCCACGGCCGCGACAGCTACGCCTTCATCGCGCCCTCGGTGGCGCGCTGGTGCGCGGCGAGCCCGTCGCTCAGCGAACAGGCGGTCGACGGTGGGCATTGCTTCATGCAGGAACACCCCGAGCATACTGCCGTGCTGGTGCGCGGCTTCCTGCTGGAGCAGTCGTTCTGAGCCGCTAGCTCTTGCGCTTCCACTGGTCGATGCGGACCACGTTGTCGGTGCGCCGCGGCGTCGCTGGGGCGCTCGGCACGCTTTCCAGAATCACGCTGGCGGCGACTTCCACCACCGGCGCCGGGGGCGGTTCGGCGGCGCTCGGCAGCGGGTGCGCTTCCAGCTCGATACGGCCGAGGTGATTGCCGAACATCACCAGGGTGCCGGCGTGGCGCTGCTCGCCGGTGACGGTGAACTCGAAGGCGTAGACCCGCGCGAAGCGCTTGCGCCCGCGGCTGTCGGCGAGCAGGCCGAAACGACGGAAGGCGACGTTCTCGTCGAGTAGTTCCACCTGCACCTTCGCGCAATGCTGGCGCGCCAGGATCAACGCGCGCTCGCGCACGCCGTGGCCATGCCAGAGCCAGGCGCCGGCGCCAGCCAGTAACAGCAGCAGGAACAGATTGCCGAGGGTCAGCATGGAGGGTCCAGTCGAGGGGCGGAGACAGGAGCTTACCCCAACCCCGGCGACTTTCAACGGGGCGCATCCGGGCTTTTTTCGCGGCCCGCATGCGCCGCCTTCAGCCCTGCAGCGAACGCGGTTTCGGGTAGCGGCGGTCGGCCTTGCCGGCCTTCAGCACCTGCCCGGGCAGGGTGTGGCCGACGATCGCCGGCAGCCCGGTGGCGACCTCCAGCAGGGCGTCGAGATCGACCCCGGTGTCCTCGCCCATCTGCGCGAACATGTGTACCAGGTCCTCGGTGCAGACATTGCCGGTGGCGCCCGGCGCGTAGGGGCAGCCACCGAGCCCGCCGAGGGAGGTGTCGAAGCGGCGGATGCCGACCTGGAACGCCGCCAGCGCGTTGGCCAGGCCCATGCCGCGGGTGTCGTGCACATGCAGGGTGAAGCCGACCTGCGGCCAGCGCGCCAGCGTTTCGCGGCAGATCCGCGCGACCTGCGCCGGGTTGGCCATGCCGGTGGTATCGCACAGCGTCACGCCTTGCACGCCGATTTCCAGCAAGCGCTCGATCAGGTGGTAGACCCGTTCTTCCGCGATCTGGCCCTCGAATGGACAGCCGAAGGTGGTCGACAGCGAAGCGTTGATGAACACGCCGCTGCCGCGACTTACATCGATGATCTCGGCGAACTGCGCCAGCGACTGCTCCGGAGTCATGCGCAGGTTGGCCAGGCCGTGGGTGTCGCTGGCCGACATTACCAGGTTGATCTCGTCCACCCCGCAGGCCAGGGCGCGCTCGCAGCCCTTCACGTTGGGCACCAGCACGGTGTATTCGACGCCCGGCACACGGGTGATGCCGCGCATCACCTCCTCGGCATCGCGCAGGTTGGGAATCGCCTTGGGCGAGGTGAACGAGGTCGCCTCGATCTTCGCCAGGCCGGTGCGCGAAAGCGCGTCGATCAGGGCGATCTTGGTCTCGGTGGCGATGAAGTCGGCTTCGATCTGGAAGCCGTCTCGGGTAGCGACTTCCTGGATGTAGAGACGGGTCATGGGGCAATCCTGTTGGGTCGGATGTGGCCCGGGTCGAGCGCAGCGACACCCGGGACGGATCTCCTGGGTATCACGTCGTTCAACCCAGGCTACCGGCGATGGCTGGCTTCAGATGATCCCGCGCTCACGCAGGCCGGCGACCTGCGCGTCGCTGAGGCCGAGGCCGGCGAGCACGTCGTCGCTGTGTTCGCCCAGCTGCGGGCCGCCGGCGCCAATTCGTCCCGGGGTGCGGCTCAGCTTGGGCAGCACGCCAGGCACCTTCAGCGGACCGGCGCTGGTCTGCACCTGCTCGATCATGCCGCGGGCCAGGTAGTGCGGATCGGCGACGATGTCGGCGGCGGTGTAGGGGAATCCAGCCGGTACGCGGGCCTCCTTGAGGGCCTCGATCACCTCGTCACGACCGTGTTGCAGGGTCCACTCGGAAATCGCCGTGTCGATCCGCTCGGCCTGCAGGCTGCGCCCGTCGTTGTGCGCCAGGGCAGGATCGTCAGCGAGGTCCATACGGCCGATGAGGCGCATCAGGCGCTTGTAGATGGAATCGCCATTACCAGCGATCAACACGTAGCGGCCGTCGTTGCAGGGGTAGGAGTTGGACGGGGTGATGCCCGGCAGCGCGCTACCGGCCGGTTCGCGGACATAGCCGAAGGCGTCGTACTCGGGCACCAGGCTTTCCATCATGGCGAACACCGACTCGTACAACGCCACGTCGATCTCCTGGCCCCGACCGCTGCGCGCCCGCTCCTGCAAGGCCAGCAGCACGCCGATCACGCCATACAGCGAGGACAGCGAGTCGCCAATGCTGACACCGACGCGCACCGGTGCCTGGCCCGGGTAGCCGGACAGATGGCGTAACCCGCCCATCGCTTCGCCGATCACGCCGAAGCCGGGCAGGTCGCGATAGGGGCCGGTCTGCCCGTAACCGGAGATGCGCAGCATGATCAGTTTCGGGTTCAACGTCGCCAGTTCGCGATAGCCCAGGCCCCAGCCCTCGAGAGTGCCGGGACGGAAGTTCTCGATCAGCACGTCGGCCTCGGCGATAAGCCGGCGGGCGATCTCCTGGCCTTCGGCGGCTTTCAGGTCGAGGCTCAGCGAGCGCTTGTTGCGCGATTGCACGTGCCACCAGAGCGAGGTGCCGTCCTTGAGCTTGCGCCATTTGCGCAGCGGGTCGCCGACGCCCGGCGGCTCGATCTTCACCACGTCGGCGCCGAATTCGCCGAGCATCTTGCTGGCGAAGGGGCCGGCGATCAGCTGACCCATCTCCACCACCTTGATGCCCTGCAGCGGCAGGCTGCTGCTCTGGGTCATGTCTGCTCTCCTCGCAGGATGTGTTGCGTATGGCACTGAGCATGGAACAGCGCCTGACCCCGGACAATCAATGAATTGCCAAGTTATGCTTCGCCAAACGCGAAGACCGGCTGATTTTTATCGCCAAACGTTCGATTTCATTCCTTTCAATTCGTGATTCACGAATGCAGGAGCCCCATGCGCCGCATCGATTTCGTCACTCTCAAGCTCTTCGTCAGCATCGCCGACGAGCGCAGCCTGACACGCGCCGCCGAACGCGAGCACCTGGCCCTGGCCGCGGTGAGCAAGCGCATCAGCGACCTGGAAGGCCAGCTCGGCAGCGCGCTGCTGTACCGACAGCCGAAGGGCGTCGAGCTGACCCCGGCGGGCCACGCGCTGTTGCACCACGCGCGCACCCTGCTCGACAACCTGCGCCAGATGAGCGCCGACCTCAGTGAATTCAGCCTCGGCGTCAAAGGCCACGTGCGCATCCATGCCAACACCTCGGCGGTGATCGAATTCCTTCCCGAGGACCTGAGCCGCTTCGCCCGCGCGCACCCGGAGGTGAAGATCGACCTCGAGGAGCGGGTCAGCAGCGAAACCATCCGCGCGGTGCGCGAGGGCCTCACCGACATCGGCATCTTCGCTGGCCACGTGCAGGCCGACGAACTGCAGGTGTTCGGCTATCGCCGCGACCAACTGGCGCTGGTCACCCCGCGCGATCATCCGCTGGCGTCGCGCAGCCAGGTCAGCCTGCGCGATGCCATCGGCTACGACTTTATCGGCCTGCAGCAGGATGCCTCGTTGCACAGCCTGCTGCAGCACACCGCGCACCAGCTCGGCGAGCCGCTGCGGATGCGCATCCAGGTGCGCAGCTTCGAGGCGATCAGCCGGATGATCCAGACCGGCATGGGCGTCGGCGTTCTGCCCGACGAAGCGGTGCGCAGCCTCCTGCCGGCGCTGGACGTCGCGGTGATCCCGCTCATCGACCCCTGGGCGAAGCGCGAACTCAAGGTCGGCGTGCGCAGCCTGGAGAGCCTCTCGGTCACCGCGCGGCAGATGCTCGAACACCTGATTGGCGGTAATCCGCTGGCCGGCTAGGCGCTTTTTTGTGCGCCAAGCCCTCGCGGACGACGAAGCCTGATCCCGCTTTCGCGCGTTCACGGCGGCCGATTGAAGGCTGCCTTCGCGAAATCCGAAGGCTCGCTTAGCCAATTAAGAATTTCAGCGGCTTGCCGCCGCGTCGTAGATTCATCCGCGGCTCGACAACTACAACTAAGGGGCTCCTCCATGATGCGTACTTTCCTGCGCGGCACCGGCCGCATGCTCGCCGCTTCGGCACTGTTCCTCTGTCTCGGCGCCCAGGCTGACCCGATCCTCATCAAGTTTTCCCACATCACCGCCGACTCCACGCCCAAGGGCCAGGGTGCGCTGCTGTTCAAGAAACTGGTGGAAGAGCGCATGGCCGGCAAGGTGGCGGTGCAGGTCTACGCCAACTCCTCGCTCTACGGCGACGGCAAGGAAATGGAGGCGCTGCTGCTCAACGAAGTGCAGATGCTCGCCCCGGCACCGTCCAAGCTGGAGCAGTACACCAAGCAGCTGCAGCTGTTCGACCTGATGTTCCTGTTCGATGACGTGGCGGCCGCGCAGCGCTTCCAGAATTCCCCGCGCGGCAAGGCGCTGCTCAAGTCGATGGAGCCCAAGGGCGTCACCGGGCTGGCCTACTGGCTCAACGGCATGCGCCAGCTGACCGCCAACAAGCCGCTGCTCGAACCCAAGGATGCCCGCGGCCTGAAGTTTCGCGTGCAGCCTTCCGACCTGCAGGCCGCGCAGTACAGCGCACTGCGCGCGGTACCGCGGAAGATGGCTTTCGCCGAGATCTATCAAGGCCTGCAAACCGGCGTGGTGAATGCCCAGGACAACCCCTGGTCGAACATCTACAGCCAGAAGTACTACGAAGTGCAGAAGTACATGGTCGAATCCAACCATGGCATCGGTAACTACGTGCTGATCACCAACACGCAGTTCTGGAACGGCCTGCCGGCGGACATCCGCAGCCAGCTGGAGACGATCATCGACGAGGTCACGGTGACCGTTAACCAGCAGGCCGAAGCGCTCAACAACAAGGCCCGCCAGGCGATCGTCGATGCCGGGCAGAACGAGTTCATCGTGCTCACTCCGGAGCAGCGGGCGAAGTGGCGCGATGCGGTGCGGCCGAGCTGGAAGCCCTTCGAGGCCGACATCGGCGTCGACCTGATCGAGGCCGCTCAGGCGGCCAACACGGCGCCCTGATCGCGGGCTATACGCGGCCCGGCGGCGCTCGCCGGGCCGCGGCGTTTTGTCTCAAATCAGCCAGCAGGACGGCGTAGCCGGGTAGGATGGCGACCCTTCCGGCCAATCTCCCGACCCTCACGTGAGCCATTCCCGACGAACCCGCAGCAGCGCCTGGCTTGGCCTCTTCGCCATGCTGCTGGTGTTCGCCGGTCCTTTGCTGTCGCAGGGGATGGCGCACCACGCCATGCCGGGGATGCAGGCGTCGATGGACATGGCCGCGATGCCGGGCATGCACGACATGCCGGGCATGGCGCATGCCGACGCCCATCCCGCCAGCACCGGCGCCGACGATGCGCTGTGGGCCCAGTGCGGCTACTGCACCCTGTTGTTCAGTTGCCCGGCCCTGGTCGCGGCGCCCTTCGATCTGCCGCCGGCGGGTCTGTTCATCACCCCGCTGGCAACCCCGCGGATCGTCGACGGCCACGCCGCCTCGGCGGTGTTCCCCGGCGCACGCAGCCGCGCGCCACCGCTGTTTTCCTGATCGTCCCCCCGACCCGCTAACCTCGCCGGCGCGCCTGTGCGCGCGCGGCGCAGCGGCATCCGTCTCCCGATCATGGAAAGCACATGTCCACATTACGTACCCGCGCGCGCCTGGTTTTCGTCGCCAGCCCGCTGCTGCTAAACGCGCCTTTCGCGTTGTCTGCGCCTGACGAATCGAGCCCGCTCGAATTGGAAACCCAGGTGGTCACGGCGGTTGCGCCGGAATCCCCGCTGACCGTCGTCACCGACCCGAAACAGCCACGCCAGCCGGTGCCGGCCAGCGACGGCGCCGATTATTTGAAGACCATCCCCGGCTTCTCGGTGATCCGCGCCGGTGGCAGCAACGGCGATCCGGTGCTGCGCGGGATGTTCGGCTCGCGGCTGAACATCCTTACCAACGGCGGCCAGATGATCGGCGCCTGCCCCAACCGGATGGATGCGCCGACGTCCTACATTTCGCCGGAAACCTTCGACAGCCTGACCGTGATCAAGGGCCCGCAGAGCGTGCTCTACGGTCCCGGCGCCTCGGCCGGCACGGTGCTTTTCGAGCGCGATCCGGAGCGCTTCGGCGAACTCGGCGCGCGCCTCGACGGCAGCGTGCTGGTGGGCTCCAACGGGCGCTTCGACAAGGTCGTCGACGGCGCCGTGGGCGGCTCGCAAGGCTATCTGCGGGTCGTCGGCAACCAGGCCCGCGCCGATGACTACCGCGATGGCAACGGCCACCACGTGCCGTCGAAATGGGACAAGTGGAACGGCGATGTCGCCCTCGGCTGGACGCCGGACGCCGACACCCTGGTCGAGCTCAGCGCCGGTGCCGGCGACGGCGAGGCGCGCTACGCCGGGCGTGGCATGGACGGTGCGCAGTTCAAGCGCGAAAGCCTGGCCCTGCGCCTGAAGAAGTCCAACATCGGCGAGGTGCTGCAGGAGCTGGAGGCGCGGGTGTACTACAACTACGCCGACCACGTGATGGACAACTACAGCCTGCGCACGCCCTCAGGGACCGGCATGATGGCCGGGCCTATGGCGGCCGACGTCGACCGCCGCACCCTCGGCGGGCGCGTCTCGGCCACCTGGCGCTGGGCCGACTGGCAACTGATCGGCGGGGCCGATGCCCAGGTCAGCGAACACCGCGAGCGCAGCGCCTCGGGCATCGACACCTACGACGACCAGCCCTGGAGCCACGACGCGACCATGCGCAACGCCGGGCTGTTCAGCGAGCTGACCTGGTACGCCGCCGAGCGCCGCCGGCTGATCGGCGGCGCGCGCCTCGACCGCGCCTCGGCCCGCGACTACCGCTCCAGCCTCGGTTCGGGCATGGGCGCGGCGGCCAACCCCACCGCCGGCGACACGCGCAGCGACAGCCTGCCAAGCGGCTTCCTGCGCTTCGAGCAGGACCTCGCCGACTCGCCGACGACGCTGTATGCCGGCGTGGGCCACGTGCAGCGCTTCCCCGACTACTGGGAGCTGTACTCGCCGGACGCCGGCCCGGCCGGCTCGGCGAACGCCTTCGACGGCGTCCGCCCGGAAAAGACCACCCAGCTCGACATCGGCGCGCAATACGCCGGCGAGCACCTGCAGGCGTGGGCCTCGGCCTATGCCGGCCAGGTCCGCGACTACATCCTCTTCGAGTACCGCAACGGCGGGATGATGGGCAGCAGCTCGCAGGCGCGCAACGTCGATGCGCGGATCATGGGCGGCGAGCTGGGTGCGGCCTATCACCTGAGCGAGCACTGGAAGGCCGACGCGACGCTGGCCTATTCCTGGGGCAAGAACAGTTCGGACGGGGAGGCACTGCCGCAGATGCCGCCGCTGGAATCCCGCCTCGGGCTGACCTACGAGCGTGACGACTGGAGCGTCGGTGCCCTCTGGCGGCTGGTCGCCGAGCAGGGCCGGGTGGCGCAGGACAAGGGCAACGTGGTCGGTAAGGACTACGGCGACAGCAGCGGCTTCGGCGTCTTCTCGCTCAACGGCAGCTATCGGCTGAGCGAGCAGGTCAAGCTCAGCGCCGGCGTCGACAACCTGTTCGACAAGGCCTACGCCGAACACCTCAACCTGGCCGGCAACGCCGGCTTCGGCTACGCCGCCGACGATCCGCAGCCGGTGCAGGAGCCGGGACGCACGCTGTGGACCAAGGTGAACTTCAGCTTCTGACCGCAGGCGTTCGCAGGGCGGGCCGCGGCCCGCCCTGCGTTCCGCTCAAACCGCCGCTACCCGACGCTCTTCCAGCCGCTCGAACATGCTGCGGGCGATTTCCCGCTCGCCCATCACCACGAGATCCGCGCCGCTCTGTTCGAGGTGTTCCACCTCGGCGTCGAAATGCGCGCGGGCGATGATGCACAGCCGCGGGCACAGCTCGCGCGCGTGCTGGACGATCTTCGCCGCCTCGAACCCATTGGGTATCGCCACCAGCAGCCAGCGCGCCGAGCCGATGTTGGCCTGCTCCAGCACGCCCGATTTCACCGCGTTGCCAAGCACCGCACTGATGCCCGCTTCGCGCAGACCGTCGATGCCGCCCAGGTCATCCTCGATCACCACCAGCGGCGTGCCGGTTTCGCGCAGGCGCGCGCTGATCAGCCGGCCGACGCGGCCGTGGCCGATGAGGATGGCGTGGTCGCGCTCGTCGATCGGCGGCGGCGCGTCGACCTCCGCCGGCGCCGGTGCCGGGCCGGGTTCGCGCCGGTCGAGCCAGGGTTTGAGGCGGGTGATGGCGATGAACAGCAGCGGGTTGACCAGGATCGACAGGATCGCGCCGGCCAACAGCAGGTCGCGACCCTGGGCCGGTAACAGCTCCAGGCCGATGCCGAGGGCGATCAGGATGAAGCTGAACTCGCCGATCTGCGCCAGGCTGGCGGCGATGGTCAGCGCGGTGGACAGCGGGTGGCCGAAGGCACGAACGATCAGCAGCGCGCCGATCGACTTGCCGAGGACGATGACCAGGAAAGTCGCCAGTACCGGCAGCGGTTCGGCGATCAGGATGCTCGGGTCGAAGAGCATGCCGACCGAGACGAAGAACAGCACCGCGAAGGCGTCGCGCAGCGGCAGGGTCTTCTCCGCCGCGTCGTGGCTGAGTTCCGATTCGTTGAGGACCATCCCGGCGAAGAACGCGCCCAGGGCAAAGGACACGTCGAACAGCACCGCCGAACCAAAGGCGATGCCCATGGCGATGCTCAACACGGCGAGGGTGAACAGCTCGCGCGAGCCGGTGCTGGCCACCTTGCCCAGCAGCCAGGGCACGAAGCGGCGGCCGCCGACCAGCATCAGCACGATGAAGGTGGCGACCTTGCCGAGGGTCAGCAGCAGCTCCATCGGCAGGCTGACGTCGGCATTCGCCTGCTTGCCGCCGAGCAGCCCCGACACCGCCGGCAGCAGCACCAGCACCAGCACCATCAGCAGGTCCTCGACGATCAGCCAGCCGATGGCGATGCGCCCGCGCTGGGTGTCGAGCAACTGGCGTTCCTCCAGCGCGCGCAGCAGCACCACGGTGCTCGCCACCGACAGCGCCAGGCCGAACACCAGGCCGGCGCCGAGCGTCCAGCCCAGCGCCCGGGCCAGGCCCATGCCGAGCAGGGTGGCGAGGACGACCTGCACCAGCGCGCCGGGAATCGCGATGCCCTTCACCGACATCAGGTCTTTCAGCGAGAAGTGCAGGCCGACGCCGAACATCAGCAGGATCACGCCGATCTCGGAGATCTCCAGCGACAGCGCCTGGTCAGCGACGAATCCGGGGGTGAACGGGCCGGCGACCACGCCGGCGAGCAGGTAGCCCACCAGCGGCGAGATGCGCAGGCGGTTGGCCAGGCCGCCGAAGATGAACGCCAGCACCAGCCCGGCGGCGAGGGTGGCGATCAGCGGGGTTTGATGGGGCATGCGGCTCTCCTTGGCGCGGGACCCGGTCGCCGCGCGCCGCGGAGCGGCCTGGGGCGAAGCGGGGGCAGACGCGCGAAGCGCGCCTTCCACTCCTCAGAGTAACCGCTCAAGGACCCCGGTTGGCGCCGGTTTGTCCTTGATTTTGCAACGGAATCTTACTCGTAGCTGTCCTTCAGCCCCTGGTAGCGCTGCTCCAGTTCCTGGCGGATCTGGCGGCGCTGCTGGGCCTGGGCGAAACGCCGTTTCTCGTCGTAGGTTTCCGGCTGCAGCGGCGGCACCGGCGACGGTTTGCCGTCCTGGTCCATCGCCACCATGGTGAAGAAGCTGCTGTTGGTATGCCGCACCGAGCGCTCGCGGATGTTCTCGGTGACCACCTTCACGCCGACCTCCATCGAGGTGCGCCCGGTGTAATTGACTGAGGCGAGGAAGGTCACCAGTTCGCCGACGTGCACCGGCTCGCGGAAGATCACCTGGTCCACGGACAGCGTCACCACGTAGCGACCGGCATAGCGGCTGGCGCAGGCGTAGGCGACTTCGTCGAGGTACTTGAGCAGGGTGCCGCCGTGCACGTTGCCGGAAAAGTTGGCCATGTCCGGCGTCATCAGCACCGTCATCGTCAATTGGGTGGTTCCGGCTTCCATGGCGTCCCTCGTCTGTTCGTGGCTGGTTTCGCGCAACCATAGCCGAGGCGCAATCCTGGCGTCGCCTGGCTTCTGCCTCGGCGGCGGGATTAACGCTGCGCCGATTTGCATTTGTTGAGATATCGACAAATAATGTAGATATGTCTACGAGATGAGTGCCTTCCATGGTCATGTCCGCCCTGCGTTCCGATTCGTCCGAATTCGCTTCGGAAGAAAGCCGCCGCGACCTGGCGCGGATCGTCGCGGCGCTCTTCGAGCGCTGGCGCCTGGATACCGACCTGCAGATGCAACTGCTCGGCATGAGTCCGAAGAGCCGCAAGCAGCTGCCGAAATACCGTGCCGGCGAACTGGCGCTGCCCAACAGCCGCGACACCCTGGACCGTGTCGGCTACCTGCTCGGCATCCACAAGGGGCTGCGCCTGCTGTTTCCCGAGGACGAGGCGCTGCGCTTCTCCTGGGTGCACCGGCGCAACCGCGTGCTCGAAGGCGCCACGCCGCTGGAGGTGATGGTCCGCGACGGCCTGCTCGGGGTGGCGCGGATCGCCCGGCTGGTCGATTTCCAGCGGGGTCGCTGATGGCCTTGCTCGACAGCACCTGCGATTTCTCCGCCGCGACCTACCGCAACATCGCCTCGTTGCGGGTATCCGCCAACCTGTTCGACGACCTGGTCGACGACGCGCGCGCGCAGGAACTGGCCAACGCCGCAGAGATGCGCGTGCGCCGCGTCGGCCCCGGCGTGATCGAGCGCGGCCTGGCCTACAGCGAGGCCATCGGCTATCCGTTCGAGGCCGACGGCATCGTCGCCAGCCGCTACGGCGACGGCAGCATCCGCGTCTGGTACGGCGCACTGGACGAAGACACCGCGCTGGCCGAGACCTGCTACCACCAGATCCAGATGCTGCGCGACATCGAGGGCGTGGACGGCCCGGTGACCCGCTACCGCAAGGTCTGGCGGGTGCAGGCAAGCGGCCTGTTCGTCGATTTGCGCGGCAAGACCGGGGAATTCCCCGACCTGCTCGGCGACGACTACGGCTACCCGCAGTCGGTCGGCAAGCGCCTGTCCCACGAAGGCCTGCCCGGTGTGCTCTACCCGTCGGCACGCTGGCGCGGCGACTGCCTGGCGGCGTTCCGCGCCGATCCGCTGTCCTCGCCCGTGCAACTCTACGACCTGACCTACCGCATCGATGCGGCGGCCGGCAGCGTCGAGGTCGAGCGCGAGCCGGGAAAACTGCTGGTGCGCCTGAACCTGGCGCAGCTGCGTCGCTAGGCGTCGTCTTCCAGTGCGCGCAAAAGCGGCAGCGAGAGGATGTGCACCTGGCCATAGCCGAGGGTGATGGCGCCCGCCGCGACCATCGTCTTCAACTCCAGCGCCAGCGTCTGCCGGGTGATGCCGAGCATCATCGCCAGCGCGTCCTGGGTCACCTGCACCACCGCGCGGCCGCTGTCGGCCATGGTCGCGTCGCCGTGGGCGAGCTGTTCCAGGCGGCGCACGATGCGTGCACGCGTCGAACGCAGCATGGCGTCCTCCAGCAGTTTGAAGGCGAGTCGCGTATGGGCGGCCTGCAGCACCGCGATGGCATGGGCGAAGCGGCCGTGGCGCATCAGCGCGGCGAACGCCGCCGGTTCGATGCAGAGCAGTTCGGCGTTGCCCTGCGCGGTGATGTCGTGGATGCGCGGCAGGCCATCCAGCGCCGAGGCCTCGCCGAACCAGTTGCCCGGCTCAAGCAGGCCGAGGATCGCTTCCTTGCCGTCCGCACGCAGCGTCGAGACCTTCAGCGTGCCCGCCACCAGCCCGTAGAAGGTGCTGCCGGCGTCGCCCTGGCGAAACACGAACTCGCCGCCGTTCAGGCGCTTCGGCTTGCCGGCGGCGAGCAGCTCGTCGCGGATGTCGGCGGGCAGCGCGGCGAACCATGGGTTGCCGAGCATTCGCGCGGCGAGGAGATCGTCAGCGAAGGGCATTCGCGTGCTTCCTTGGAGTTGTCGAGGCACTGTGACCCGAGTCGCCGGGAGCCGCAACCCGCCGAATGGCGGAGCTGCCGTGGCCAGCCAGCCTGGCCAATTGCAAGAAACCTTGCAGTTCGCCGGCCGCGCTTTCTCTAGGCTGCGATGACGCCAGCGGCCCACGCCGGCGATCCATAACAAGGAGAGCGCCATGAGTGCCCGTGCCGGTTTCACCTCGTTCCAGAACAGTACCCGCGATGACTGGCAGCTGATCGGCGCCGAATTCGTCGGCTTCGCCAAGGGGCTTCCCGACCGCGTCATCGCCCACCTGCGCCTGCTGGAGGGCGACTACGGCGGCTTTCCGATCGACCGTTACGCCCACTCGCTGCAGACCGCCACGCGGGCGCTGCGCGACGGACGCGACGAGGAATACGTGGTCTGCGCGTTGCTGCACGACATCGGCGATACGCTGGCGACCTTCAACCACCCGGATATTGCCGCGGCGATCCTCAAGCCCTTCGTCAGCGAGGCCGATCACTGGATGGTCCAGCACCACGGGATTTTCCAGGGCTACTACTTCTTCCATCACCTGGGCCTGGACCGTGATCTGCGCGAGCAGTACGCCGACAGCCCGCACTACGAGCGCACCGCCGAGTTCTGCGAGCTGTACGACAGCCCGGCGTTCGACCCGGCCTACGCCAACCTGCCGCTGAGCGAGTTCGAGCCGATGCTGCGCCGCGTGCTGGCCAAGCCACGCAACAGCATCTACGGCAAGGCGCTGGAGCCGGCAGCGATGCCGGCGCAGCAGCCGGCCTGAGAGCGTTCGACGGGACGTCCAGGTCGCGCGTTTACCCCGGGTAAACCGCGTTCCTGGCGGCTGGCTTCAGCCCGCCAGATCCAGACGGGTTGCGACGGCTCAGGCCTGGGTCAGGTACCAGCGCCAGTCCTGCTCGCCGACCTCGCCCATGAACTGGCGGTATTCGGCCTGCTTGATCGCCAGGAACACCTTGAGGAACCCCTCGCCCAGCGCTTCGCGTGCCCAGCTCGAGTGTTCCAGCGCGCGCAGCGCGGTGAGCCAGTCGGTGGGCAGGAAGTCCGTAGCCTGGTCGTAGCCGTTGCCTTCGATGGGCGCGCCCGGATCGAGTTGCAGGCGGATGCCGTGGTGGATGCCCGCGAGGATCGCCGCGGCGGCCAGGTAGGGGTTGGCGTCGGCGCCGCAGATGCGGTGCTCGATGTGGCGACTCTTCGCCGGCCCGCCCGGCACGCGGAACGACACGGTGCGGTTATTGATGCCCCAGCTCTTCGCCAGCGGCGCGTAGCTGTTGGCCTGGAAGCGGCGGAACGAGTTGGCGTTGGGGCAAAACAGCGCCAGGGAGTCCAGCAGCGTGGCCATCATCCCGGCGATCGAATGACGCAGCAGGGGCGTACCGGCAGGGTCTTCGCTGGCGTAGAGGTTGTTGCCCTCGGCGTCGGCGAGGCTGACGTGCATGTGCATGCCAGTGCCGGCAAGGTCGGCGAACGGCTTGGCCATGAAGCAGGCCTGCAGCCCGTGGCGGTTGGCGACGCCCTTGACCAGGCGCTTGTAGCGGATGCCTTCGTCGATGGCCTGCAACGCGTCGAAGCGGTGCTCCAGGGTGATTTCCACCTGGCCGGGCGCGTATTCGGAAATCGCCGTGCGTGCCGGCAGACCCTGAGCCTCGCAGGCGTCGTAGAGATCGTCGAGGAAGGGTTGCAGCTGTTCCAGTTCGTAGATGCCGTAGACCTGGGTGGCGTGCGGTCGCGTGCCGTTCATCTGCCGCGCCGGCAACGGGCGGCCGTTGGCGGCGCGTTCGCGGTCGAGCAGGTAGAACTCCAGTTCCACCGCCATCACAGGGTGGTAACCGTCGCCCTTGAGGCCGTCGATCACCCGCGCCAGGAGATGGCGCGGATCGGCCGGGGTCGCCGGCAGGCCCAGGGTCGGATGCATGCTCACCTGCAACTGCCCGGTCGGGCGCTCGCGCCAGGGCTGCAGGCACAGGCTGCCAGGCAGTGGGAAGGTCCAGCAGTCGGCATCGCCGACCTCCCAGACCAGCCCGGTCTCGTCGACGTCCTCGCCGTTGATGGTCAGCCCGAGGATGGTGCTCGGCAGCGGCCGGCCGGACTCGAACACGGCGAGCAGTTCCTCGCGGTGCAGCAGCTTGCCGCGCGGCACGCCGTTGGCATCGACGAGGAACAGCTCGATGCTGCGCACCTCGGGGTTGGCGGCGAGGAAGTCGTGGGCTTCCTGGATATCGGCGAATTGCATGGTGAGGTCCTTTTTTCTCCCCTCTACCGTTTACGGGAGAGGGGCCGGGGGAGAGGGGCGGAGGACGCGACAAGGGCCCTCTTCCCAACCTTCCCATGAATGGGAAAGGGTTAAAGCCGCGCGCCGGGAATCGCCAGCAGCTCGCTCAGCCCCTCGTCGAGGGTGGCGAGCAGCCGATCGACATCCGCCGCGGTGGTGTCCGGGCAGCACAGGGTCATGTTGTGGAACGGCGTGATCAGCACGCCGCGGTTGATCAGGTAGAGGTGCAGGGCCATCTGCAGGCTGTCGTGGAACGCCGCTTCGGCCTGCGCGCCGGTCTTCGGCGGCTGCGCGCAGAACTGGAACTCGCAGCGCGCACCTAGCTGGCTGACCGACCAGGCCAGCTGGTGACGGCCGATCAGCGCGCGGAAGCCGTCGGCCAGGCGTTCGGCCAGCGCCAGCATGTGCGCGTAGGCGCTCTCGGTCATCACCTGTTCAAGGTTGGCGCGCATGCAGTGCATGGCCAGGGCGTTGGCCGACAGCGTGGTGCCGATGCCGCTGTGGCCGTGGCCGTGGACCATCTCGCTGGCGTGCTGCTGGGCCAGGCGCATGTCCTGGGCCATCTCGGCCGTGCAGCCGTACACCGAGCAGGGCACGCCGCCGGCGATCGGCTTGCCGAGGGTGATGAAGTCCGGCTCGAGGTTCCAGGCGCGGGTGCAGCCGCCGGGCCCGGTGGAAATGGTGTGGGTCTCGTCGATCACCAGCAGGCTGCCGTACTTGCGGGTCAGCTCGCGCACGCGCTGCATGAAGCCCGGCTCCGGCAGGACCATGCCGATGTTGGTCATCGCCGGCTCGCAGAGCACCGCGGCGATGTCGTTCTGCGCCAGCGCGGCCTCCAGTGCGGCGAGGTCGTTGAACGGCACCACGCGGCTGTGCTGCACCAGGTTGCGCGCCTGGCCGATCAGGCCCGCGCGGTGCACGGTGTGGCCGTCGCGCTGGCGCACCATGGCCTCGTCCACGGTGCCGTGATAGCAGCCGTCGAACACCAGGATCACCTTGCGTCCGGTGATCGCGCGGACCCAGCGCAGGACGAAGCGGTTGGCGTCGGTGGCGGTGGTCGCCACCTGCCAGTAGGGCAGGCCGAAACGCTGGGCGAGCAGTTCGCCGCAGACCACCGCGTCCTCGCCGGGCAGCATGGTGGTGAGGCCGTTGCCGGCCTGCTCGGCGATGGCGTGGGCGATCGGTGCCGGCGAATGGCCGAACATGGCGCCGGTGTCGCCGAGGCAGAAGTCGACGTACTCATGGCCGTCGACGTCATGGAAGCGGGCGCCCTGGGCGCGCCCGACGAACAGCGCGGAGGGCGTCGACCAGTCGCTCATCCAGTGCATCGGCACGCCGCCGAACAGCGAATGGCGGGCGCGCTCGGCCAGTGCCAGCGAACGCGGGTTGCGCTCGAGGAAGCGTTGCCGCTCGCGTGCGGTCAGAATCTGTACGGCCTGTTCTGCGACGCCACTGGCTGTCATGTTGAACACCTCGTTCGATTTTTCGCACATCCTCGGGGCTGAGCCCGCAGGCTGTCAATAGCGTACGAAAACGCCCGGCGGCGCTCTGGAAGCGCCGTTCGTGCCAACCCGGCGACGGCCGGGCGGGTGCATTGTTTCGCCATATTGCCGTCCGTCAGCGACGCGCCATGCGGATGGTAATCTGCGCTTCCGCTCGCCCGCTGTTCCAGGCGGCCACTCCCTTTTCGAATGTCGGGCTCCGGCGGGGCCAAGCGAGTATCGCCAGCAACACAGGAGCCGCGCCCATGCATGCCATCAGCTTCATCCAGGATCTGGCCGTGATCATGCTGATCGCCGGTGTGGTCACGATTCTGTTCCACCGCTTCAAGCAACCGGTGGTGCTGGGCTACATCGTCGCCGGCTTCCTGATCGGCCCGCATACGCCGCCGGTCGGCCTCATCCACGACGAGGAGACGATCAAGACCCTCGCCGAGCTGGGGGTGATCTTCCTGATGTTCTGCCTGGGCCTGGAGTTCTCCCTGCGCAAGCTGTTCAAGGTCGGCGCCACGGCCTTCATCGCGGCCTTCCTGGAAATCGGCCTGATGATCTGGATCGGCTACGAGATCGGCCAGTACTTCGGCTGGAACAACATGGATTCACTGTTCCTTGGCGCGATCCTGGCGATTTCCTCCACCACCATCATCATCAAGGCGCTCGGCGACCTGAAGATGAAGAACGAGCGTTTCGCCCAGCTGATCTTCGGCGTGCTGATCGTCGAGGACATTCTCGGCATCGGCATCATCGCCCTGCTCTCCGGGATCGCCGTCAGCGGCAACGTGGAAACCGGCCAGGTGTTCGCCACCGTCGGCAAGCTGACCCTGTTCATGATCGTCGCGCTGGTGGTGGGCATCCTCCTGGTGCCGCGCATCCTCGCCTACGTGGCGCGTTTCGAGAGCAGCGAGATGCTGCTGGTGACGGTGCTCGGGCTGTGCTTCGGCTTCTGCCTGCTGGTGGTGAAGCTGGAATACAGCATGGTGCTGGGCGCGTTCCTGATCGGCGCGATCATGGCCGAGTCGCGGCAACTGGCGCAGATCGAACGGCTGGTGGAGCCGATTCGCGACATGTTCAGCGCGATCTTCTTCGTCGCCATCGGCCTGATGATCGAGCCGCGGATCCTCCTCGACTACGCCTGGCCCATCGCCGTGATCACCTGCGCCGTGGTGATCGGCAAGATCGTCACCTGCAGCCTCGGCGCGATCGTTGCCGGCAACGACGGGCGCACCTCGCTGCGCGTCGGCATGGGCCTTTCGCAGATCGGCGAGTTTTCGTTCATCATCGCCGCGCTGGGCATCAGCCTGCAGGTCACCAGCGATTTTCTCTATCCGGTGGCGGTGGCGGTGTCGGCGATCACCACGCTGCTCACGCCCTACCTGATCCGCGCCGCCGACCCGCTGTCGGGCAAGCTCGCCCAGGTCATGCCGGAGCGCGTGTCGCGGGTCTTCGCGCTGTATGGCGACTGGCTGCGCAGCATCCAGCCGCAGGGCCAGAGCGCCGTGCTCGCCGGGATGATCCGCAAGATCCTGATGCAGGTGGGCGTGAACCTCGCCATCGTGGTGGCGATCTTCCTCGGCGGCGCCTATTTCGCCGGCACCCTGGCCACCTACCTGGCGCCCTGGGTCGCCCAGGACAACCTGCAGAAGGCGCTGATCTGGGGCGCCGCGCTGTTGCTGGCGTTGCCGTTCCTGATCGCCGCGTACCGCAAGCTCAAGGCGCTGTCGATGCTGCTGGCGGAACTGAGCGTGCGCCCGGAGAAGGCCGGCCGCCACACGGCGCGGGTGCGCAAGGTGATCGCCGAGCTGATCCCGCTGCTGTCGCTGGCCGGGATCATGCTGCTGGTGATGGCACTGTCGGCGAGCATTCTGCCGACCGGCGAGCTGCTGATCGTCATCGGCCTGCTCGCCGCCGGGGTGATCGCGCTGCTCTGGCGCTGGTTCATCCGCGTGCACTCGCGCATGCAGATCGCCCTGTTCGAAACCCTCGACAAGCCCGAACAGCCGCACTGAAACCGCTCATGCGGGGCGTCCGGGCGGCGCACTGATCGGCCGATCAGCTCTCCAGCCAGACGTCGCGCGCCCAGTGCCACACTGAGTCCCAGGTCTCGTCGGTGAGTTCGCCGTCGTCGCCATCCCACAGGGTGACCTGGCCTTCGATATCGACCACGTAGTAGTCGCGGCCGTCCTGGCACAGCGGCACCAGATCGCGCGGCAGGCCCAGGTCCCAGGCGGTGGCGGCGACGTCCGGCAGGTAGGTGTGCGATTGCGGGTCGGTGGCGGTGACCGGCTCCAGGCGGCCATAGACCACGTCGCTGACCTTGAGCAGGAACTCGCGCAACTCGAACGGCAGGTTGATCAGCAGCTGCTCCTCGATTTCGACCAGCTGGTCGTCGTCCGGCAGCTCCAGGGGCACCGGTACCGGCTCGTTCTGTTCGCGCAGCTCTTCGATGACTTCTTCCACGGCAAGCGTCCTCCCCAACGAAATGGATGCGTTTTATACAGTAGCGTGACCGCGGGGAAAAACCCGAGTCGCACCCAATCGCCGGTCGGCGCTAACTCCAGGCGATAAAAAACCCGGGCAAGCCCGGGCTTTTTCAGCGTTGCTCGGCGGGTCAGTTCTGCCGGATGCCCGCCACCAGCCACGGCTGGTTCTCGCCCTGCGCGCGTTCCATGCGCCAGCTCTCGCTGAACGCCTCGCCCTGATCGAAGCGCGAGGTCTTGGCGACGCCGGCGAAGGTCAGGGTTGCGACCGTCTTGTCCGGGTTGTCGTCGAGGCCGTCGAGCTGGACCTGCAGGTCGTCGACGTAGGTGGACTGGAAGCCGTCGCCCAGGTCGGCGCGCTCGCGCTTGAGGAAGTCGAGCATCTGCGGGGTGACGAACTCGGCGATCTTGTCCATCTCGTTGGCGTCCCAGTGCTGCTGCAGGGACATGAAGTGCTCGCGGGCGGCTTCCAGGAAGCGCTGCTCGTTGAACCAAGCGGGCGCTGCGATCACCGGGGCCGCGGCGCTGGGCGCCAGCGAACCGCCGAAGATGTTGCGGTTGGCGGCTTGCGGCTCGACCGGCATTTCGCGCTGGAACGGCGCATGGCCCGCTGGGGCCGCGGTCGGCTGCTGCTGGCGACGGCGCGCGGCGAGGAAGCGGAAGATCAGGAAGGCGATGGCGCCGAAGATCAGCATGTCGAACAGTTGCAGGCCCTGGAAGCCGTCGCCCATGAACATCGAGGCAAGCAGGCCGCCGGCGGCGATACCGGCCAGCGGGCCGAGCCAGCGCGAGGCGCCACTGGCGGCGCCCGCCTGGCGGCCGGGTGCGGCAGCGGCGGCGTTGTTCTGCGCCGGTTGCTGCATCTGACGGCTCTGGTGGCTCGGCGCGCTGCCGAAGGATTTGCCGCCACCGAAGCGCTTGGCGGCATTCACGTCGAGACTCAGGGTCAGGGCGACGCAGAAGGCCAGGGCAAGGCTGAGAAAACGTTGCATGTGGGTATCCCATTCATTGATCTACGCGCGACATCTTGAACAGGCGGGCCTGACAAGACCAGCCGCAGAGTGTTTCGGGCTTTTGCCTGGCCCGCGGCGAAGGCTCTGGCGCGCACCTCGAGGCACTCCGATACGCAGCGTCAGCACGCCGCAGGTCGGGGTCTGCTTCACTGCCATACAGCATTCGCGGCGAATGCCGATAACCCCTATCCATCCGGCCCGGTTCGGCCGTACCCGAGGAGTTGGCGATGCGACTGATGCTGAAGACCAAAGTGCTGATACTGGCGCTGCTACCGGTGATCCTGCTGGCCATCGTGCTGAGCTTGGCTACGGCGAAGATCCTGCTGAGCTTCGCCAACGATGAAGTGAACAGCATGCGCGAGCGGCTGATGGAAGAAAGCCGCGGCGAGCTGCAGCACTACATGCAGATCGCCCTGGGCAGCGTGCAGAGCCTGTACGACGCCTCCGCCGCCGGCGACATGGAGGCCCGCGCGCAGGGCATCGCGATCCTGTCGAAGATCAAGTACGGCAAGGACAGCTACTTCTTCGGCTACGACTCGGACATGGTCCGCCTGTTTCGCGGCGACAGCCCGGTCGACGTCGGCAAGAGCCTGAAGGGCCGCAAGGACCCCAACGGGGTGCTGGTCAACGACGAGCTGGTCAACGTGGCGAAGAACGGCAGCAACTACGTGCAGTACGCCACCGCGCTGCCGGGCAACGAGAGCATCAACGTGCCCAAGCTCGCCTACAGCTACTACCTGCCGAAGTGGGACATGGCGCTGGGCACGGCGGTCAACCTGGACCGCATCGAAGGGCAGCTGAGCGAGGTGCGCGCCGGCATCGACGAACGCATCCGCAGCATCGTGACCAGCATCGCGGTGATCGCCGTGGTGCTGCTGATCCTCTGCGGCATCGCCGGCGTGACCCTCGGCAACACCTTCCTGAAGCCGCTCAAGCAGATGAAGAACAACCTCGACGACATCGCCGCGGGCGAGGGCGACCTGACCCGTCGCCTGCCGGTGAGCGGCGACGACGAGCTCGGCCAGTTGGCCGCCTCGTTCAACCGCTTCGTCGAGAAGATCCACGGCCTGGTCCGGCAGATCGCCGACATGACCGGGCAGCTAAACGGCCTGGTCGGCGAGGTCGCCTCCCAGGTTCACCGGGGCGAGCAGGCGATGGACCGGCAGCGCCAGGAGACCGACCAGGTCGCCACGGCGATCAACGAGATGTCCGCCGCCGCCCAGGAAGTGGCGCACAGTGCGCAAGGCGCCGCCGAGGCCGCGCGCAAGACCGACGACGAGGGGCAGTCGGCCAAGCGTGTGGTGGACGACAGCGTGGCCAGCATCCATGCACTGGTCGGCGACATCCGCAGCAGCGGGGTGTCGCTGGACAGCCTGCAGCAGGACGTACAGTCGATCGTCAGCGTGCTGGCGGTGATCCGCTCGATCGCCGAGCAGACCAACCTGCTGGCGCTCAACGCGGCCATCGAAGCGGCCCGCGCGGGCGAGGCCGGGCGCGGGTTCGCGGTGGTCGCCGACGAAGTGCGCGCGCTGGCCAGCCGCACGCAGCAGAGCACCCAGGAAATCCAGGCGATGATCGATCGCCTGCAGCACGGCACGCAGATCGCGGTCAGCGCCATGCGCCGCTCCAGCGAGGCCGGCGAGGCGAGCAGCACCCAGGCCAACCAGGCGGGCGCTTCGCTGGACACCATCGCCGGGCTGATCGGCACCATCAACGCCATGAACGCACAGATCGCCAGCGCCGCCGAGGAGCAGACCGCGGTGGCCGAGGAGATCAACCGCAGCGTGCACCAGATCGCCGTGGCGGTGGAAACCGTGGCCGATGAAACCCGGCAGAGCGCACAGACCGCGCGCAGCCTCTCGCAACTGGGCGAGCGGCTCGGTGCGCTGGTGCGTCAGTTCAGGATCTGAGAGCGAGGCGGGCAGCCATCCGGGAGACGCGAAACGCGGCTCCTGGATGGCTACGTCAGAGCGGCTGCAGCTTGGCGTAGCCGAGCATCAGCCATTTGCTGCCTTCGCCGTCGAAGTTCACCTGCACCCGGGCCTGGGCGCCTGAGCCTTCGAAGTTGAGGATCACGCCCTCGCCGAACAGCGCGTGCTGCACGCGCTGGCCGAGGTTGAAGCCGGTGTCCGGCACCTGGGCGCCGTCGAACATCGAGGCGCCGCCGCGCGGCTGCTGCCCGTAAGGGCGGCTGACGCTGCCAGAGAGGCGCACTTCCTGGACCAGCGCCGGGGGAATCTCGCGGACGAAGCGCGAGACCTTGTTGTAGGTCTCGCTGCCGTAGAGCCGGCGGGTTTCCGCGTAGGTCACCACCAGCTGGCGCATGGCCCGGGTGATGCCAACGTACGCCAGGCGGCGTTCTTCCTCCAGCCGACCGGGCTCCTCCAGGCTCATCTTGTGCGGGAACAGGCCTTCTTCCATGCCCACCAGGAACACCAGCGGGAACTCCAGGCCCTTGGCGCTGTGCAGGGTCATCAACTGCACGCTGTCCTCGTGGTCGCCGGCCTGCTGCTCGCCGGCCTCCAGCGAGGCGTGGTCGAGGAAGGCCGCCAGCGGAGTCTGTTCCTCGTCGCCTTCCTCGCCTTCGTAGTTGTCGAAGGCCCGTGCGGCGGAGACCAGTTCCTCGAGGTTTTCCACCCGTGCCTGGCCCTTCTCGCCCTTCTCATCGCGGTGGTAAGCCAGCAGCCCGGACTGCTCGATGACCAGTTGCGCCATCGCATGCAGCGGCAGACCCTCGACCTTCAGCGCCAGCGTGTCGACCAGCTCGACGAAGGCGTTCAGCGCGCTGGCGCCGCGGCCGCCGATGACCTTGGTGCCGACCGCCTGGTGCAGCGCGGCCCACATCGACAGGTCCTGGGCGCGGGCGAATTCGCGTAGTGTCTCGACGGTCTTCTCGCCGATGCCGCGGGCCGGCACGTTGATCACCCGCTCCAGCGCGGCGTCGTTGCCGCGCTGGTGGATCAGGCGCAGGTAGGCCATCGCGTTCTTGATCTCGGCGCGCTCGAAGAAGCGCTGGCCGCCGTAGATGCGGTAGGGAATCCGTTCTCGCAGCAGCGCTTCCTCGAGCACCCGCGACTGGGCGTTGGAGCGGTAGAGGATGGCGATCTCGCTGCGCAGCGCGCCGTCGCGTACCGCGCGTTCGATGTTCTCGACCACGTAGCGCGCTTCGTCGTGCTCGTTGAAGGCGGCGTAGAGGCCGATCGGCTCGCCGTCGCCGCCCTCGGTCCAGAGCTCCTTGCCCAGGCGACCCTGGTTGTTGGCGATCAGCGCGTTGGCGGCCTTGAGGATGCTCGCGGTGGACCGGTAGTTCTGTTCCAGGCGGATGGTCTGGGCGTCGGCGAAGTCGTCGCAGAACTGCTGGATGTTCTCGATCTTGGCGCCGCGCCAGCCGTAGATCGACTGGTCGTCGTCGCCCACCACCATCAGGCTGTCGCCGCCCTGGGCGAGGATCTTCAGCCAGGCGTACTGCACCGAGTTGGTGTCCTGGAATTCGTCCACCAGGATGTGGCGGAAGCGCCGGCGGTAGTGGTCGAGAATGCCGCCCTTGTTGTCGCGCCAGAGGTCGAGGGCGCGCAGCAGCAACTCGGAGAAGTCGATCACGCCCGCGCGCGCGCAGGCCGTTTCGTAGGCTTCGTAGATCTTGCGCATGGTGGCGAGGAACAGGTCGCCGCCGGCCTGGATGTTCTGCGGGCGCAGGCCCTCGTCCTTCTGCCCGTTGATGAACCACTGCGCCTGTCGCGCCGGCCAGCGCTGTTCGTCGAGGCCCAGCTCGCGGATCACCCGCTTGACCAGGCGCTGCTGGTCATCGGAATCGAGGATCTGGAAGTTCTGGTTCAGCCCGGCTTCCTGCCAGTGCGCGCGCAGCAGGCGGTGCGCCAGGCCGTGAAAGGTGCCGACCCACATGCCGGCCGGGTTGATCCCCAGCAACTGTTCGATGCGATGGCGCATCTCGGCGGCGGCCTTGTTGGTGAACGTCACCGACAGCAGCGAATGCGGCGAGGCACCGATCACCTGGATCAGCCAGGCGATGCGGTGCACCAGCACGCGGGTCTTGCCCGAGCCGGCGCCGGCCAGCACCAGTTGGCGGCCGATGGGCGCGGCAACCGCCTGGCGCTGGGCATCGTTGAGGGAGTTGAGCAGGAGGGAGAGATCGTCGTTAGGCATCGCGGCATTCTAGGGGGCGGCGTCAGGCCGGGCAAACCGGCGTGCCCGGCGGAACGGCGATGCCTGACTGCTCGGTCGTCCTAAAAGCTGTTGGGCCTGGCCTCGTGCTCACGTTATGCTCCGGCGTCTTTTTAGGCTCAGACCACTACAAGAACCGCCTATGAGTGCCGCCACCCGGACGATCCGCCTGCCTGCCGAAGGCCGGGCCATCGGTCAGCAGTTCGCGACCCAGATCGCCATCGAGCGCACGCGCCTGCTGTACCAGGGCTCGCGGTTGCCGACGCTGTTCATGCTGCTCACCGGTCTGGCCTGCGCCTATCTGCTGTGGAGCCCGCAGGAAAGCCTGTGGCTGGCGGTGTGGCTGGTCTGGCTGGTGCTGCTGGCAGTGGTGCGGCTGGTCCAGGTGACGGCCTTCGATGCCGCCCCGGAACAGCGCCGGGCCGAGCCGCGCTGGTATCGCGCGTTTCTGCTGGGCGCCGCGGCTTCCGGTCTGGCGCTGGCGTTCCCGGTGATCATGCTGGTGCCCGCCGAGGACTTCACCCGCCAGGCGCTGGTCTACGGGCTGATCGCCGCGGCGATCCTTTCCGCCGGGGTGGCCTACGCGGTCAGTCTGCCGGCGCTGCTCACCTTCGCCTTGCCCTGCCTGCTGCCGACCGTGACCTACCTGCTGCTCAGCAACGCGCCCGCGCAACGTGCCTGCGGGGTGCTGGCGGCGATCCTCGGCGTGGCGCTGCTGCTGATGGCCTGGCAGATCAACCGGCTGCTCTGGTGCAGCCTGCTGCAGGGTTTCCAGAACCAGGCGCTGCTGGCGACGCTGGAGCAGTCCAAGCGCCAGACCGATGTGCTGAATGGCCGGCTGGGGCGCGAGGTCGAGCAGCGGCGGCGCGCCGAGCGCCGGCTCAGCGACGCCCATGACGACCTCGAACGGCGCGTCGCCGAGCGCACCCGCGAGCTGGACGAAGCGACCCGCGCGCTGAGCAGCAGCCAGGAGCGCCTGACCCTGGCGCTGGAAGCCAGCGAGCTGGGCCTGTGGGACTGGAACCTGGTCAGCGACGAAGTGCATCACTCGCAGCTGCGGGAAATCTTCGGCGTCGAGGAGGACACCGCGCCCGGCATGCTCCGCTACCTACGCACGCAGCTGCATCCCGAGGACCTGCCGGAGCTGCGCCAGGCGCTGATCGCGCACCTCAAGGGGCTCACCGAGCTGTACGTCGCCGAGTACCGCGTGCGCCACGTCGACGGCCACTGGCTGTGGGTCGAGGATCGTGGCCGGGCCGTGGAGCGCGACGCGAGCGGGCGGGTGACGCGGATGCTCGGCACGCGCCGCGACATCAGCGTGCGCAAGATCCGCGAGACCGATCAACTGCTGGCCGCCACGGTGTTCGAGGCGGCCAGCGAAGGCATCGTCATTCTCGATCCGGGATACCGGGTGCTGGCGGTCAACGGTGCCTTCAGCCAGGTCACCGGCTATCAGCGCGACGAGGTGCTCGGGCGGCGCGTGGCGGCGCTTTCCAGCAGCCGCGATTCGCAGCGCCAGTACCAGCAGATCGACGCCGAGTTGCGCGAGCACGGGCGCTGGCAGGGCGAACTGGTCGAAACCCGCAAGAGTGGCGAACTCTATCCGCAATGGCTGCAGCTCAACGTGGTCCGCGACGCGCGTGGCACGCTGCGCCACATCGTCGGTTTCTTCGCCGACCTCAGCGCGCGGCGTCATGCCGAAGAGCGCCTGCGCTACCTATCGAACTACGACGAACTGACCGGGCTGGCCAACCGCACGCTGTTCCGCGAGCGCCTGCACGAGGCCAGCCAGCGCGCTCGCCAGGGCGGCCGCAGCCTGGCCCTGCTGCACATCGATCTGGATCGCTTCAAGCTGCTCAACGACAGCCTCGGCCACGAAGTCGCCGACCAGGTGTTGCGGCAGATGGCCCGGCGCCTGGCCCAGGCGGTGCCGGAAGCGGACACCCTGGCGCGGATTTCCGGTGACGAGTTTGCCGTGCTGCTGGACTCCTACGGCAGCCTCTCGGCGCTCGCGCGCAGCGCCGAACGGCTGCTCGGCAAGCTGCGCAAGCCAATGGATGTCGGCGGCCAGGAACTGGTGATCAGCGCCTCGGTGGGGATCAGCCTGCTGCCGGACAACGCGCGGGAAATCTCCGCCCTGATCAGCCAGGCGAACACCGCCATGCAGCAGGCCAAGCGCCTGGGCGGCAACGGCTTCCAGTTCTTCACCGACAGCCTGCAGGCCTCTACGCTGCAGCGGCTGCAGCTGGAGAACCAGTTGCGCAAGGCGATCGACGACGGCCAGCTGGATGTCTTCTATCAGCCCAAGCTGCGCCTCGCCGACGACAGCCTGAGCGCGGCCGAGGCCCTGGTGCGCTGGCATCACCCGGAGCAGGGCCTGCTGGCGCCGGGGGCGTTCATCGGGCTGGCCGAGGAAACCGGGCTGATCGGCGTGATCGGGGAGTTCGTCCTGCGCCGGGCCTGCGCCGATGCCTGCGCCTGGCGTGCCCGGGGCATGGACATCCGCGTCTCGGTGAACATCTCGGTGCATCAGGTGCGCCTGGGCAATCTCACCAGCCTGGTGCGCCAGGTGCTGGACGACAGCGGCCTGCCGGCGCACCTGCTGGAACTGGAACTGACCGAGAGCCAGATGCTCGACAATGTCGAGACCATCGCGCGCAGCTTCCAGCAGTTGCGCGCGCTCGGCGTGAAGCTGGCGATCGACGACTTCGGCACCGGCTTCTCATCCCTGAGCTACCTCAAGCGCTTCCCGGTGGACGTGCTGAAGATCGACCAGAGCTTCATCCGAGACCTGTCCGCCAGCGCCGAGGACGCCGCGATCACCCGCGCGATCATCGCCATGGCCCACAGCCTGGAGCTGGAAGTGGTGGCCGAGGGCGTCGAGGAACAGGCGCAGCTGGATTTCCTCAAGGCCCACGGCTGCGACGAGATTCAGGGCTACCTGATCGCCCGGCCGCTGGCGGTGGACGCCTTCGTCGCGCTGCTGGAAGAACAGCGCCGCGACTGATCGCTCAGTGCTCCAGCTGGCGCATCAACAGCCCCAGTTCCGGCTGCACGTCTTCGGGCAGCGGCAGGTAGAGCACATGGCCGTCGCCCGGCGCCACCTCGACGCGCTGGCCAGCGGCAGTCTGCAGCGCGTCGAGGCGGAAGTGCAGATTGCCCTGCGGGGTCATCAGCTCCAGCTGGTCGCCGAGGGCGAAGCGGTTCTTCACCTTCACCTCGGCCAGGCCGTGACGACGCTCGCCGGTCAGCTCGCCGACGAACTGCTGGCGTTCGGACAGCGAACTGCCGCGCAGGTAGTTCTGGTATTCGTCGTGCACGTGGCGGCGCAGGAAACCTTCGGTGTAGCCGCGGTGGGCGAGGGATTCGAGATTGCCGAGCAGCGACGCATCGAACGGCTTGCCGGCCACCGCATCGTCGATGGCCCGGCGATAGACCTGGGCAGTACGCGCCACGTAGAAGTGCGACTTGGTGCGGCCCTCGATCTTCAGCGAATGCACGCCCATCGCCACCAGCCGCTCGACGTGCTGCACGGCGCGCAAGTCCTTGGAGTTCATGATGTAGGTGCCGTGCTCGTCCTCGAAGGCGGACATCGGCTCGCCGGGACGGGTGCTCTCCTCAAGCAGGAACACCCGGTCGCTCGGCGCGCCCTGGCCGAGCGTGGGGTCGACCTGCTGCACGCCGGCGGCGACGATCTCGCCCAGCTCGTTCTCCTGCGCGGCGCTGGCCTTGTACTCCCAGCGGCAGGCGTTGGTGCAGGTGCCCTGGTTGGGGTCGCGATGGTTGAGATAGCCGGAGAGCAGGCAGCGCCCGGAATAGGCCATGCACAGTGCGCCGTGGACGAACACTTCCAGCTCCATGCCCGGCACGCGCTGGCGGATTTCGCCGATTTCCTCCAGCGACAGCTCGCGCGAGAGGATCGCCCGCGTCAGGCCCTGGCGGCGCCAGAACTCCACGCTCGCCCAGTTGACCGCGTTGGCCTGCACCGACAGGTGGATCGGCATCTGCGGGAAGTGTTCGCGGACCAGCATGATCAGGCCGGGATCGGACATGATCAGTGCGTCCGGGCCCATTTCGATCACGGGCTGCAGGTCGCGTAGGAAGGTCTTCAGTTTGGCATTGTGCGGCGCGATGTTGACCACCACGTAGAACTGCTTGCCCTGCGCGTGCGCCTCATCGATGCCCAGCGCCAGGTTGGCATGATCGAACTCGTTGTTGCGCACGCGCAGGCTGTAGCGCGGCTGGCCGGCGTACACCGCGTCGGCGCCGTAGGCGAAGGCGTAACGCATCGACTTGAGGGTGCCGGCGGGGGAAAGCAGCTCGGGGCGGAACGGCGAGGAGGTCATGGCGGGCGGATCGCAACCGGAAAAGGGGGCGCGATTCTAGGCGGCGTGCGCCGCGGCGGGGTTGACCTGGGTCTAGCTGCGGCGAATGAGCGCGGGCTGCGTGCGGCCCGCGCTCGGGTAACTAGTCGCGCTCCAGCAGCCAGGCCCGGGCACCGGGTCGGTATTCGGGAATCTCGTCCGGCGCGGCGTCGTTCAGCGCCTCGATGATCCTCAACTGCTTGCCGTCGCGCTCGAACAGCCAGGAGCGGCCCTGGTCGCCGAGCTGCAGCCAGAGGCTGTCGTGATCCCCGGCCATCGAGGCGCAATCGCCGGCCAGGCACAGGGCGTAACGATCCGCGCCGGGCAGTCCTTCGAGGCTCCCGTCCGGGTGGAACAGCACCAGCCCGCCTTCGCCAAGGCCCTCGCGGATGGTCCAGGTGCCGCCCAGGTAAGCGGCGTAGAGCGCGTGCTCGAAGCTGGCGCCGGTCGGTGCATCGGCGGGGGCCGCGACGGCGGGATGGGTGAAGCGCTGCTCCGGCCAGCTCTGACTGGCCTGCTGCACCAGCTCGCCGTGGTCCAGGCTCAGGCGCTCCTGGAAGTCGCCGGGAAATTCCACCCGCCACTGGCGCTCCTGCTCCTCCACTAGCCGCCCTTCGCCCAACTCGAAGCCGTTGCTGAAGCTGGCGCTGCGCTGTTGCGGATCGATCCGCCATTCCAGGTTCGGACCGAACGCCAGCAGCGACTCGCGCAGGCTGCTGCCTCGCGCGGCGGCATCGATCGCCGCCTGGTTGATCCAGATGCCGCCAGGATCGCTTGGCGGGCTGGCGCAACCGGCCAGCAGGCTGCCGGCGAGTAACAGCAAGAGTGCATTACGCATGGGCGATGGCTTCCCTCGGGCGGCGGAGCCAAGGCCCCGCGGCGGCGATCATTCGAGGACGAGGATGGCGTCCATTTCCACCTGCGCGCCACGCGGCAGCGCGGCGACGCCAATGGCGGCGCGGGCCGGGTAGGGTTGCTGGAAGTAACGGCCCATGACCTCGTTGACGGTGGCGAAATGCGCCAGGTCGGTGAGGAAGATGTTCAGCTTGACGATGTCCTTGAACGAACCGCCGGCGGCCTCGGCCACGGCCTTGAGGTTCTCGAACACCTGGACGGTCTGCGCCTCGAAGCCTTCCACCAGCTCCATGGTCGCCGGGTTCAGCGGAATCTGCCCGGACATGTACAGCGTGTTGCCAGCCTTGATCGCCTGCGAGTAGGTGCCGATGGCGGCGGGGGCCTTGTCGCTGCTGATGACGGTCTTGCTCATGATGAACTCCTTCTGAGGGGTGTTTACCGCAGGGCGCGGGAAGGCCGCGCGCTCGGTGGGAAAGGGGTCAGGCGCGGACGCGGGTGATGCGCACCACGCCCATCAGGGTGCGCAGCTTGCGTATCACGCGGGCGAGGTGGACACGGTCGTGCACGCTGATCACCAGCTGGACCACGCTGATGCGACCGTCCCGCTCGTCCATGCCGATCTTCTCGATGTTGCCGTCGGCGGCGTTGACGCTGCCGGCGAGCAGGGCGATCAGGCCACGCTGGTGCTCCAGCTCGACGCGCAGTTCGACGTTGAATTCGCCGGTGACGTCCTTGGCCCAGGACAGCTGCACGCACTTCTCCGGGTTGTTGCGGATTTCGGCGATGTTCTTGCAGCTTTCCAGGTGCACGACCATGCCCTTGCCGGCGGACAGGTGGCCGACGATCGGGTCGCCGGGAATCGGCGTGCAGCACTTGGCATAGCTGAGCACCAGGCCTTCGGTGCCGCGGATCGCCAGCGGACCCTCAGCGCTCTGCGGCTGCTCGCCCTCGCTGGCCAGCAGGCGCCGCGCGACCACGTAGGCCATGCGGTTGCCCAGGCCGATGTCCTCGAGCAGGTCCTCGGGCACCTCCATGCGGTACTCGGCGAGCACGCCGCGCACGCGCTCTGGGGCGATCTTGTCCAGATGGCTGTCGAAGCCGGCCAGCACCTTGTTCAGCAGGCGTTCGCCCAGGCTGATCGATTCCGAGCGGCGCTGCTGCTTGAGTGCGTGGCGGATGTGCGTGCGCGCCTTGCCGGTGACCACGAAATTCAGCCAGGCCGGGTTCGGCCGCGCGCCGGGCGCACTGACGATCTCGACGGTCTCGCCACTTTCCAGTGGCTGCGAAAGCGGCGCCAGTCGGCGGTTGATGCGGCAGGCGATGCAGCTGTTGCCGACATCGGTGTGCACCGCGTAGGCGAAGTCGACCGCGGTGGAACCCTTGGGCAGCTCCATGATGCGGCCCTTGGGCGTGAACACGTAGACCTCGTCCGGGAACAGGTCGATCTTCACGCTCTCGATGAATTCCAGCGAGTTGCCGGCGCGCTGCTGCATTTCCAGCACGCCCTTGACCCACTGCCGGGCGCGGGCGTGGGTGCCCTTGGGCTGCTCGTCGTCGCTGGACTTGTACAGCCAGTGCGCGGCGATGCCGTTGTTGGCCATCTCTTCCATCTCGCGGGTGCGGATCTGGATCTCGATGGGCACGCCGTGCATGCCGAACAGCGTGGTGTGCAGCGACTGGTAGCCGTTGGCCTTGGGAATCGCGATGTAGTCCTTGAAGCGCCCCGGCAGCGGCTTGTACAGGCTGTGCACCGCGCCAAGCACGCGGTAGCAGGTGTCGACCTTGTCGACGATGATGCGGAAGGCGTAGACGTCCATGATCTCGTTGAACGCCTTATGCTTGCCGCGCATCTTCTGGTAGATGCTGTAGAGGTGCTTCTCGCGGCCGACCACCTCGCCTTCCAGCTCGTCGCGCTGCAGGCAATGGGTCAGCGATTCCTCGATCTTGTTGACGATTTCCTTGCGGTTGCCGCGGGCCTTCTTGACCGCCTTGGCGATCAGCCCGGAGCGCATCGGGTGCATCGCCTTGAAGCCGAGGTCCTCGAACTCCACGCGCATCGCATGCATGCCCAGGCGGTTGGCGATGGGTGCGTAGATTTCCAGGGTTTCCTTGGCGATGCGCCGGCGCTTCTCGCCGGACAGCACTTCCAGCGTGCGCATGTTGTGCAGGCGGTCGGCCAGCTTGACCAGGATCACGCGGATGTCGCGGGCCATGGCCATGGCCATCTTCTGGAAGTTTTCCGCCTGCGCTTCGGCCTTGGTCTCGAAGTTCATCTGGGTCAGCTTGCTGACCCCGTCGACCAGGTCCGCCACCGTCTCGCCGAACTGGGCGATCAGCGCTTCCTTGGCGATGCCGGTGTCCTCGATGACGTCGTGGAGCATCGCGGCCATCAGGCTCTGATGGTCCATGTGCATGTCGGCGAGGATGTTGGCCACCGCGAGCGGGTGGGTGACGTAGGCTTCGCCGCTGCGACGGCGCTGGCCGTCGTGGGCTTGCTCGGCGTAGAAGTACGCGCGGCGGACCAGATTGACCTGGTCCGCGCCGAGGTAGGTCGAAAGTCGTTCGGCGAGGGTATCTATGCTAGCCAAGGCAGGGCTCCTGCCGGCGTCCAATCGCTACCCTGTGACTTCGACCGGGCATAGGCTTAAAGGGCCTCGTTGGCCTCTTCCTCGTAACTGGCGAAGAGCGGCTCGTCGTCGACGATCTCTTCCTGGGCGATCACGTCGTAATCGATCAGGCCTTCGGCGATTTCGCGCAGGGCGACGACGGTCGGCTTGTCGTTTTCCCAGGCTACCTTGGGCTCCTTGCCGCCGGTTGCCAGCTGACGGGAGCGCTTGGTGGCGAGCATGACCAGCTCGAAACGGTTATCCACGTGGTCCAGGCAGTCTTCAACGGTAACGCGAGCCATGGTGTTCCTCTGAATCTTGAAAAGTCTGGGAGCTTTGCCCGATCGGGCGAGCGGACTGGATAGTCTAAAAAATCACCAGCATTTAGGGAAGCGGTAAATCTGTTTCCGCCGCGCGCCAAGGTATACCCCAGGCGCTGCCCCTCACGCCAGCAGTTGCCGCAGCAGCTCGCCGAAACGCAGTTGCTGCGCGCCCTGCTGCAACTGGTTGGCGCGGAAGATCGCCTTGAGGTCGTCCAGGGCGTGGGCGAAATCGTCGTTGATCACCAGGTAGTCGTACTCGACGTAGTGGCTCATCTCGCTGACCGCCTCGCGCATGCGTCGCTCGATGATCTCCTCGCTGTCCTGGCCACGGTTGGTCAGGCGCTGGCGCAACGCTTCCTGGGTCGGTGGCAGGATGAACACCGATTTCGCCTGCGGCATCAGCCGGCGTACCTGTTGCGCACCTTGCCAGTCGATTTCCAGGATCAGGTCGTAGCCTTCGGCGAGAGTGCGCTCCAGTGCCCGCTGCGAGGTGCCGTAGAGATTGCCGAAGACCTCGGCATGCTCGAGGAAGTCGTTGTGCTCAAGCAGCTCGGCGAAGTGCTGGCGGTCGACGAAGTGGTAGTTGACCCCGTCCACCTCGCCGGGACGCATCGCTCGGGTGGTGTGCGAAACCGACACGCGTACCTGCGGCATGGCGTCGATCAGGGCCTTGACCAGGCTGGTCTTGCCCGCGCCGGACGGCGCGGAAACGATGTACAAGGTGCCGCTGCTCATTTGTTCGATAACCTATTCGATGTTCTGCACTTGTTCGCGCATCTGTTCGATCAAGACCTTGAGGTTCACCGCGGCCTGGGTCGAGCGCGGATCGAAGGCCTTGGAGCCCAGGGTATTGGCCTCGCGGTTGAGCTCCTGCATGAGGAAGTCCAGGCGCCGTCCCGCGGCGCCACCCGCCTTGAGCACGCGGCGGACTTCGCCGACATGGGTACTCAGGCGATCGAGCTCTTCGGCGACGTCACTCTTTTGCGCGAGCAGCACCAGTTCCTGCTCGAGCCGCTGCGGGTCCAGCTCGGCGCGCATCTCGGCGAAGCGGTCGAGGATCTTCTGGCGTTGCCCGGCGAGCATCTGCGGGACCTGCTCGCGCAGCGCGGCGACTTCGCCGACGATCGCGTCCAGACGCTCGTTGAGCAGGCGCGCCAGTTCGGCGCCTTCGCGCCCGCGGCCGCTCCTGAGCTCGGCAAGCGCTTCGCCGAACAGCGCCAGCGCGGCGGCGTTCATGGCCTGCGGGTCCGCGGCATCGGCCACCAGCACGCCGGGCCAGGCGAGCACTTCCAGCGGGTTCAGCGGCGCCGGCTGCTTGATCAGCGCGGCGACGCTTTCGGCCGCCGCGATCAGCTGCGCGGCGCGCTCGCGGTCGACCTGAAGTTCTTCGCCGCCGCCCACTTCGGCCAGGCGCAGGGTGCATTCGATCTTGCCGCGCGAAACGCCCTGGCGCAGGGCTTCGCGCACCGCCCCTTCGAGGTCGCGGAAGGCGTCCGGCAGGCGCAGGTGAGGTTCGAGATAACGATGATTGACCGAGCGCAGCTCCCAGCTCAGGGTGCCGTGGGCGCCGGCCCGCTCGACCCGCGCGAAGGCGGTCATGCTGTGCACCATGGGGAAAACCTCTCGGTGAAGACGGGAAAGACGGTACGAAAGGCGCAGGATTGTAGCGCAGTGCGTCGGTGGCTCCCAAACGGCGATGTCCTGCGGCGAACACGGCCCTTATACTGCGCGACAGTTTTCTGCCTAGGAATTACCCATGAAGCGTCCAAGTGGCCGCGCCGCCGACCAGCTGCGCCCGATCCGCATCACCCGCAACTACACCAAGCACGCCGAGGGTTCGGTGCTGGTGGAGTTCGGCGACACCAAGGTGATCTGTACGGTCAGCGTCGAATCGGGAGTGCCGCGCTTCCTGAAGGGCCAGGGCCAGGGTTGGCTCACCGCCGAGTACGGCATGCTGCCGCGTGCCACTGGCGACCGTAATCAGCGCGAAGCCGCGCGTGGCAAGCAGGGTGGTCGCACCCTGGAAATCCAGCGCCTGATCGGCCGTGCCCTGCGTGCCTCGCTTGACATGAGCAAGCTCGGCGAAAACACCCTGTACGTCGACTGCGACGTGATCCAGGCCGACGGCGGAACGCGTACCGCCTCGATCACCGGTTCGATGGTCGCCCTGATCGACGCCCTGAAAGTGCTGAAGAAGCGCGGCGGGCTCAAGGGCGGCGACCCGCTCAAGCAGATGATCGCGGCGGTTTCCGTCGGCATTTACCAGGGCGAGCCGGTGCTCGATCTGGATTACCTGGAAGACTCGGCTGCCGAAACCGACCTGAATGTGGTCATGACCGACGCCGGCGGGTTCATCGAGGTGCAGGGCACCGCTGAAGGCGCGCCGTTCCAGCCGGAGGAACTGACCGCCATGCTGGCGCTGGCATCGGCGGGCATGCAGCAGATTTTCGAGCTGCAGCGCGTCGCGCTGGCCGACTGATCGTCGCCTGAGGAGTTGCCGTGATGGATGAGTTCGACACCCTGACCCCGCCGGAAAACGCCCCGCTCAAGCCCAGCCAGCAGGCGCGGCAGTGGGCGATGCTCTGTCACCTGGCGGCATTCGCGGGATTGGTCGTGCCTTTCGGCAACCTGCTCGGGCCGTTGATCGTCTGGCAACTGAAAAAAGACATCGACCCGTTCGTCGACGCGCAGGGCAAGGAAGCGCTGAACTTCCAGATCAGCGTGGCCATCGCGGTGATGGTCTGCTTCATGTTGATGCTGCTGGTAATCGGCTTTCCGCTGCTGGCTCTGGTCAGCATCGGCGCGCTGGTGCTGAGCATCATCGGCGGACTCAAGGCCAACGAGGGCGTGGCCTATCGTTATCCCTTCACCTGGCGGCTGGTGAAGTAAGCGCGCCGCGGCGACGGGCAAAACCCGTAGCCGCGCGGCTCAGACGCTGAGCATCCAGTCGTAGTCGACGGTCAGCGGCGCATGCTGGGAGAAGCGCGGCTGACGCGGCAGCTTGGCACTGCGCACGAATCGGCGCAGGCCGGGCGTGAGCAGCTGATAGTCGAAGCGGTAACCCAGGTTGAGCAACTCGGCCTGTTCGCTGTCCGGCCACCAACTGAACTGATCGCCTTCGCGGCTGACTTCGCGCAGCGCATCCACGTAGCCCATGGTGCCGACCACTTCGTCCATCCACGCGCGCTCCGGCGCGAGGAAGCCAGTGACCTGTTGGCAGTCGCGCCAGTTCTTCACGTCGAGCTTCTGATGCGCCACGTACAGCGAGCCGCAGTAGATGTACTCCCGGCGCTTGCGGCGTTGCTTGTCGAGATAGTGGGCGAAATCGTCCATGAACTTGAATTTCTGGTTCAAGTTTTCGTCCCCGCCCTGGCCGGACGGCAGCAATAAGGTCGCGATGCTGACCTTGTCGAAATCCGCCTGCAGATAGCGCCCGTAGCGGTCGGCCATTTCGAAGCCGAGGCCGCTGATCACCGCCTTGGGTTGCAGCCGCGAGTAGAGCGCCACACCACCCTGACTGGGTACTTCGGCATCGCAGGCATACAGGAAATAGCCATCCAGTTGGAAGGCTGGGTCGTCCAGTTCGAAGGCAGAGGCACGGGTGTCTTGCAGGCAGATCACGTCGGCATTCTGCGCTTGCAACCAACTGAGGAGTCCTCGTTCGGCTGCAGCCTGAATACCATTCACGTTCACACTGATGATCCGCATAATGGCCCCCAAAAACACGTGCATGTATGATACCCGAGCTCTCTACATTTAGCTAAATCCATGCCGCTTCAAGGATTTTTCATGCAGGACTACCAGCGCGACTTCATCCGATTCGCCATCGAACGCGGTGTTCTGCGCTTCGGCGAGTTCACCCTGAAGTCCGGCCGCACCAGCCCGTACTTCTTCAATGCCGGTCTTTTCAACAGTGGCATCGCGCTCTCCGAGCTGGGACGTTTCTATGCGGCTGCCGTGGTGCAGAGCGGGATTTCCTTCGATGTGCTGTTCGGTCCGGCCTACAAGGGCATTCCGCTCGCGGCGGCAACCGCCGTCGCCCTGGCCGAGCGCCATGGGCTCGATTTGCCCTGGTGCTTCAATCGCAAGGAAGCCAAGGACCACGGCGAAGGCGGCAGCCTGGTTGGCGCGCCGCTGGTCGGACGCGTGCTGATCGTCGACGACGTGATTACCGCCGGCACGGCGATTCGCGAAGTCATGCAGATCATCGACGGCCAGGGCGCGCAGGCCGCGGGTGTGCTGATCGCACTGAACCGCCAGGAGCGGGGGCGCGAGACGCTTTCGGCGATTCAGGAAGTCGAGCGCGATTTCAAAATGCCAGTAGTAAGTATTGTTTCCCTCGAACAAGTACTGGAATATCTCGCCGGTGATGCTGAACTGAAAAAATACCTGCCAGCTGTCGAAGCGTATCGCGCGCAATACGGCATCTGATCTTCACCCCTTGGGCGCTCTGAACATGGCTGAACCGGGCTCGTTCCGTTTTTGGATGCTGTTGCTGGCTCTGCCGATGCTCGCGCAGGCCGCCGAGAAGGGCGATCAACAACTCTATCGTTACGTCAACGACAAGGGCGTCACGGTCCTCGACCGCCAGGGTGTGCCTTCGCAGTACATCGGCAAGGGCTACGAGGTGCTCAACGAGAGCGGCCGGGTGATCCAGGTTGTGCCGCCGGCGCCCAGCCCGGAGGAGATGCAGCGCCGCCTCGCTGAGAAAGCCCGTGCCAGTTCGGATGCGCAACTGTTGCGCCTGTACTCCAGCGTCGAAGACGTCGACCGCGCCAAGGCCCGCAAGCAGGCCGAGCTCGACGGGCTGATCAGCGTGGCGCGGGGAAATCTGCAATCGCTGCGTACCCAGCAGGCCAATCTGCAGAGCCAGGCCGCCGACAAGGAGCGCGCCGGCCAGGCGGTTCCGGATCAACTGGTGGCGCAGATCGATAACGTAAAGGCCGATCAGGTGCGTCTGCTCGGCGACATCAAGCGCTACGGCGACCTGCGCAAGCAGGCCGATGCCTCCTTCGCCGCCGATCGTGCCCGTCTGAGCGAGTTGCTCGGTCTGCCGCAGTAACCCCGATTCCGAGTTGAACGAACCGATGCCCCGGGCCCTTGCGGCCCGGAGTGTTGCGCCTCGTCAGTGACGCTTGCGGGTGGTGATCTGGGTGCCCACACCGGTGTCGGTGAAGATTTCCAGCAGTACCGCATTCGGCACCCGGCCATCGATGATGTGCGCGCTGTGCACGCCGCCCTGCACCGCTTCGAGCGCGCAACGGATCTTCGGCAGCATGCCGCCGTAGATGGTGCCGTCGGCGATCAGCGCGTCGACTTCCTCGGTGGTCAGCCCGGTCAGCACCTGGCCGGTCTTGTCCATCAGGCCGGCGATATTGGTCAGCAGCATGAGTTTTTCCGACTTCAGCGCCTCCGCCACCTTTCCGGCCACCAGGTCGGCGTTGATGTTGAACGACTGCCCGTCGGCACCGACGCCGATCGGCGCGATCACCGGGATGAAGTCGCCCTTCACCAGCATGTTCAGCAGGTCGGTGTTGATCCCGACCACTTCGCCGACCTGGCCGATGTCGATGATCTCGGGCGTGGTCATCTCCGGTGTCTGCCTGCTCACCTGCAGTTTCTTCGCACGGATCAACTCCGCGTCCTTGCCGGTGAGGCCGATGGCGCTGCCGCCATGGCGGTTGATCAGGTTGACGATGTCCTTGTTGACCTGGCCGCCGAGGACCATCTCCACCACGTCCATGGTCTGCGCATCGGTGACGCGCATGCCGTCGATGAAATGACTCTCGATGGACAGCCGCTTGAGCAGATCGCCGATCTGCGGGCCGCCGCCGTGTACCACCACCGGGTTTATCCCGACGGCCTTCATCAGCACGATGTCGCGGGCGAAACCGTCCTTCAGCTCGTCGCTTTCCATGGCGTTGCCGCCGTACTTGATGACCAGCGTCTTGCCCACGAAGCGGCGGATGTAGGGCAGTGCCTCGGAAAGGACCTGGGCGACCTGGGTGGCGTCTTCACGACTGAGGGGCATGGGTAACTCCGGCGTATCGAAAAGCGAAGGGTGGAAATGACAGCGCGACGCAGAAGCGTCGCGCGGGTGGAATGATACCGAGCAAGTCGGCGGCGCATCACCCGCCCGCGGGGCAAAACGCTTATTTAAAATACGGCGCGCCCCCCCC
>NZ_JASCPA010000090.1:0-11480 GCF_029959715.1 Pseudomonas sp. PS02288
CCACTGCCACATCGTCGAAACCGGTAACGAGTCCTATCGCCTGCAACACAGTAGCTTGGCGGCCCAGGCCAAGATCAAATCACGGGAGCGAAAGCGTAAGGGCGGCCAGGAACCGGAGGACGATGAGCCGTTCTGATTTCATGGCGACGACGGCCTGCTACATGGCTGCGTGTGGCAGGTCTTAAACAACTGAACTGGGCTAGCGAAGGAGTGGGGGCAACAGCAGCTGCGCTGGTAGACTTATCCACAGTTGCTGGTAACAAAATCAGCAATCCGCCCTGGGTCAAATTTCAATCGGCAGGGTGGGTCAATTTTCCATCAGCGCCAACACACTAAGCAACCATCAGAAAATTTTGACTGTACGCCAAAAAATTCGCATCTACCAGCATCTAAACAGGCGTTGTTGATTATCATAAAACACTGACACTGTATTATATAATCGTGCTTTTGTGTTATTTTTTTAATATTTACTGATTACGTACTTGCTTAACCACTCAGTTGCGCTAGAATTAATAGACGCGAAATTTAAATCTCTAATTTTCCAACACTTAGTAAAACCTCGTTTGCCATCCCACTACCATTGTAGGAGCAAATCAGGAGACATAAAAAATTAGCGGTAGCGTGCCTGGCCCTCTAGATAAGTATTGGAGACTGTAATGAAGTTTGAAAAGTCACAGACAGCAATCGACCACCTGACTCCCGAGCAACACCGAATTACCCAGGAGGCGGGCACCGAAAGGCCCTTCACGGGCGAGTACAACGACAACAAGGAGCCTGGCATCTACGTCGACATAGTGTCGGGAGAGCCACTGTTCGCTTCGACGGACAAGTTCGATTCGGGTACTGGCTGGCCCAGCTTCACCAAGCCGATCGTTTCGGCAAACGTGAACGAGGTGCGGGACAGCGCACACGGCATGGTCCGGACGGAGGTCAGGTCAGTACACGCAGACAGTCATCTCGGCCATGTGTTCCCCGATGGTCCTTCCGACCGCGGCGGTCTGCGGTACTGCATCAACTCAGCGTCCCTTCGCTTCATCCCGCGCGACGAGATGGAGTCCGAGGGATACGGTGAATATCTCGATCAAGTAGAGGAGGCTTAACATGCATCAGCGCGCTGTTCTCGCAGGAGGATGTTTCTGGGGCATGCAGGATCTGATCCGCAAGCGGCCCGGCATCATCTCGACCCGTGTGGGTTACACGGGCGGCGATATTCCGAACGCCACGTATCGTAATCACGGCACGCATGCCGAGGGGATCGAGATTGTCTTCGACCCGACAGTGACGAGCTACCGGAACATCCTGGAATTCTTCTTCCAGATCCACGATCCGACGACGCTGAACCGCCAGGGCAATGATCGTGGGCTCTCCTACCGGTCGGGCATCTATTATGTCGACGAGGAGCAGAAGCGCGTCGCCGAGGATACGATCGCCGATGTGGATGCCTCGGGGCTGTGGGATGGCAAAGTGGTGACCGAGGTCCAGCCGGTCGGCGAGTTCTGGGAGGCCGAGCCCGATCACCAGGATTATCTGGAGAAGCGCCCGGGCGGCTACACCTGCCACTTCGTCCGTCCCGGCTGGGTGCTTCCGAAGCGCCAAAAGGTTGACGACGTACAGCCAGCGGCCGGGACCGCGGCGGAATAGGCTTCACTGCCGTTGCCACTGCGCCGATCCGGTCCGCAATCTTCGTGACCGCGTCGTTCAGCGACGCGGTCATCGAACCCTACTTCAGAGTGACGGCTCGTTCCAGTCAGTCGCCATCGCAACACCAGGATCGCAGATTTATGCCAGACCTCTCGTCCTTTCCGATCACGCAGCGCTGGCCGGCATCTCATCCCGATCGCCTGCAACTCTACGCAGCCCCTACGCCCAATGGCGTCAAGGTCTCGATCATGCTTGAGGAGACTGGCCTGGCGTACGAGCCCCACCTGATCGACATCTCGAACAACGAGTCGAAGGATCCGGCGTTCGTGTCGCTGAACCCGAACGGACGCATACCGGCGATCATCGATCCGGCTGGCCCTGACGGTAGACCCATCGCCTTATGGGAATCCGGTGCGATCCTCCTCTATCTGGCCGACAAGACGGGTCAGTTCATCTCCACCGAACCAGGCCAGCGTTACGAGACCCTAGCGTGGGTGTTCTTTCAGATGTCGGCCATCGGGCCGATGTTCGGTCAGCTCGGCTTCTTCCTGCGATTTGGCGGCAAGGACTATGAGGACAAGCGGCCGCAACAGCGCTTTATCGACGAATCCACGCGTCTGCTGGGGATTCTGGATCGCCGGCTGGAAGGCCGCGACTGGATCGTCGACGACTATTCGATCGCGGACATCGCGACGCTCGGCTGGGTGAATGCGCTGGTGGAATTCTACGCTGCGGGTGACATCCTTGGCCTCAGCAGCTTTTCGAACGTCCGCGCATGGCTTGGACGCGGGCTGGCTCGACCGGCCGTCCAGCGTGGCCTCCACATTCCCGCGAGGCCAGCATGAGCATCATCGCCGCCTATTATTACAACGAAGGCAAGCGAGTTCGCGAAATCGCGCTCGATGAGCACGTCAAGTTGGGCGAGAGTCGCTCGGGCTTCTGCTGGATCGCGCTTAGCGAACCCACCCCCGAGGAACTACTCGCGATCCAAAGGACATATAATCTTCATCCGTTGGCGATCGACAACGCGATGCACCCGCTGTGCCCGCCCAAGCTCGAGGTCTACAACGATGAGTTGTACGTCGTCGCGCAGACCGCCGAGCTGGTCGGCGACCGGATCAGCTACGGCAAGATGGCGATCTTCACCGGTCACAATCACCTTATCACCGTGCGGCACGGCAATGCCGGAGCGCTGGGCAAACTTCGGGAGCAACTCGAGGCATCGCCGACGCAGTTCGGCAAGGGTGTCGACTATGTGCTGCACGCGATCTTGCATCGCGTGGTCGACCAGTATCTGCCCATCTTCGAAATGATCGAGGACGACGTCCTGGCGATGGAGCGACGGTCGCTGCACGATTTCCTCGGGCCAGAAGAGGTGGCGCGAATCTTCGAACTAAGGTCCGAACTCACGCGGTTCCAGCGCACGCTCGGGGCTATGGCCGAGCTGGTGCGAAAGCTCGTTCGCGGCCACTTTCCCTGCATCAGCGCCGAAATGACACCATATTTCCACGACGTCGCGGACCATGTCCACCGCGTGCAGTCCATGGTCGACGGCCTCCTGCTTGTCCTGTCCACGGTCTTTGAGGCCAGCAGCCTTCTTGAAGCGCAAAGGACGGGGGTGATCACCCGCCAGCTGGCGGCTTGGGCGGCAATACTGGCAGTCCCGACGGCGATCGCTGGAATATACGGCATGAACTTTAAGCACATGCCGGAGCTGGACACGGCCTACGGATACTTTGTCGTGCTCGGAGTGATAGCGATATCGTGCGTTTTCCTATTTGTGCGCTTCAAGAAGGCTAAGTGGCTGTGAATACTGCCCATCGTTTTCTTCGCCGTCATCTGACGGTTACAGCGGGCCTTATACGGAAGCTTGTCCAATCCAACTCAAGATGAAGGTGCGTCCATGACATAGCAGCTGACCGACGCTCTACAAGCAGTTCAGTCCTTCATCGCCAAGGGCTAAGACCGCGAATAGCGCGTCAAGGACAGCAATCTCGTCGATCTCGAGCCAGGATCAACCATCGGTCCGTGCGGCATCTGCGTCGACGCGGCGTTTCGCCTCGGAAGCGGTGATGATGGCGATAACGCCTCCACCCTCTACGCGATCACCGATCCGGCGACCGAGCATAAGGGCCTGTTGATCGACGTGTTCGATGAAATCTGCTACCGCGACCCAGTTCAAGAGTCGGGACCTCAATGTAGAAGAAGTTGACTAACGAGCATTCGCGTCATCCGATCAAGCAAGCTGGAGACATTTATGAAAGCCATTGGTTACAAGGTTCCGGGACCCATCGCCGCGGATGCCGCGCTGGTCGACATCAATCTGCCTCGGCCTGTCGCTGCAGGATACGATATCCTGGTTGAGGTGAAGGCCGTCTCGGTCAACCCGGTCGACTACAAGGTCCGCAACAGCACGCCGCCGGCAGATGGCGATTGGAAGGTGCTGGGATGGGATGCCGCCGGGATTGTGCGCGAGGTCGGCCCCGACGTCACGCAGTTCGAGTTAGGCGACGAGGTCTATTATGCCGGATCGATCACACGGCCCGGTACCAATGCGGAGTTCCATCTCGTCGACGCCCGGATTGTCGGTCACAAACCTGCGTCGCTCTCCTGGGCGGAAGCGGCGGCGCTGCCGCTGACGACGTTGACGGCCTGGGAGGCGATGTTCGACCGCCTGGACGTGGCGAAGCCCGTACCCGGTGCGGCGGAGGCGATCCTCATCATCGGTGGCGCGGGCGGGGTTGGGTCGATCGCCGTCCAGATCGCGCGACAGCGCACGGACCTCACCGTCATCGCCACAGCCTCTCGACCGGAAACCCAAGAGTGGGTAAGAGGGCTTGGAGCTCACCACGTCATCGACCATTCTCGTCCGCTCGCGCCACAGATCGCCGAACTCGGCATCGGTGCTCCCGCTTTCGTCTTTTCGACCACACATACCGAGCAACATGTCGCCGACATCGCCGAACTGATCGCCCCACAAGGACGGTTCGGACTGATCGACGATCCCAAGGCATTCGATATCATGGTTTTCAAGCGCAAGGCGGTGTCGATCCACCACGAGCTGATGTTCACGCGGTCGATCTACGGCACGCCCGACATGAATGAGCAGGGCGAGATTCTGGATGCGATGGCAGCGCTGGTTGACGACGGCAAAATCCGCACGACGCTGACCCGGCGACTGTCGCCGATCAATGCCGCCAATCTGAAGACGGTGCATGCACTGATCGAAAGTGGCGCGGCTAAAGGCAAGATCGTCCTCGAAGGCTTCTAACGACCGCGATCGCCAAACATCTTGTCCAACCTCAAAAAGCCGAACGGGTTATGCCCCAGCGATGAGAATCCCATGACCAAATCTATTGCCACCGCCTCGATCAACCGCGAAACCGCAGTCGCCCTCATCGACGCGGCGCTCGCTGCGGCCCGTGCCATCGGCATCCCGGCTGCCGTCGCCGTCGTCGACGCCACCGGTAACCTGCGCGCGTTCGAGCGCACCGACGATGCGCCGTTCCTTACCGTCGATGTTGCCATCGACAAGGCCTGGAGTTCCGCCTCGTTTGGGTTCCCGACCCATGTCTGGAACGACTATGTGACCAACGATCCAAAAGTGGCGCCGCTAGCCTATCGCCCTCGGATGGTCGCTGTCGGCGGCGGTTATCCGATTCTGGAGGATGGGAAGTTGATCGGCGGCATAGGCATCTCCGGAGGCAACTATCAGCAGGATCAGGATGCGTGCGTCGAGGCACTCATGAAAACCGGGTTCCAGTTGCCAGCCTGACGACTGTGAGGCCATCACCGGTGGTAATGGCCAACAGATCCAACCTTTGAGAGGCCTAATGATGGAAGCGTTCGTCGTCTTTACGCGGGAAGAAACCAGCGACCCACATGCACTCGCAACCTATTCTGCAGGCGTCGGACCATCGTTCGATGGTCACGACGTTACCTTTCTCGCCGCTTATGGCGCGATCCAGCATTTGGAGGGGCCGCCCATCGAAGGGGCCGTAATCTTGCGTTTCCCGACGATGCAGGCCGCTCGCGACTGGTATGACAGTCCCGCCTACCAAACCATCGCTGCTCATCGCTTTGCCGGTTCCCGTTACCGCGCCTTTATCATTGAAGGGCGGCGGTGACATACCGACAGAAGCACTTCGGCGCTGACCACGAGGTATCGGCGTGTGAACTCGCATCTTGGGAATCTGTGGGGGGGACCAAGACAGCGGCGCTAGGGGCTCATATCGTCGATCGGATCAGAGAGTTGCTCGGCGAGAATGGGTTATCTATTGCCGAGCTGACGGAGCGGAGCCGCCCTCTCCCAACGGATTGATTCAATCGTTGACGCTCCTCCTATCCGGATCCGGGTTTTCGCACGCTGATCAACAGAGTTACAGCGCGCAACGCCTGTAGTGGGCATCAGGGGATGGGTGGCAATCAGGATGATTGCCCACCTTCCAACGATTAACCTTGCTCAAGTTGCTTCACTAGTCGCTCCGCGTCGAGATGGAAGTCCGAGAAAACAATGCTACCGCCAGCGTCGATAACCGTAAACCACGGAGTTCCTCGTGTGCGGTAGTCTTCCATGAAGGTTGGAAACGGCGAGCCGGTCGGTTGCTCGTCGTGACCGAAAACGATAGGAAGCTCATACTTGAGCTGGTTCACGCGCAACTTCTCGAAGGTATTCTCATGCGTTCCTTCGAAGACGGTCTGGATCACTGCGAACCCCACGTCTTTTGAGCTCAACGCTGCATGCAACTTTTGTAGCGTCGGAAACCCATGCAAATGGCAACCTTGGCACCAATGCTGGAAGGCAAACAAGATTTTCGGGCCGGGCCCGATATCTGACAGTTTGAACGGCGCGATACTTTCCCCATCTTTGCCAATCCATTTTTGCACCCGCAGCTCAGGCGCTTGTCGTTCGATCTCGTTCATCTGATCCTCCAACCCCGATACAGAAGCTTAGTGGATGATCGCGCGTCGCGACGGTGCGCGAACGTCCGACCTTATTTTCCCTATTTCCTGAAGCCAGAATAGATCAGATCGACATTTCGTCCTTAATATACTCAAGCTGCCGGCGAGCGCGAACTGGGCAACCATGCGCTGGTGAGCCTTGAGCTTTGCACGCTGCCCATCCGTTTGAGAGCGAACCTGCAACTTCCGCTCCGCATACCGCAGATCAGCGTACGCAGCCTTGGGGTTATCTACCCTATAGCCATTGGGTATTGGGAATCATGCTGGCCTGACGCTATGTTCGATACGCGATTTTTTACGATGATAGAGCATCTGTATCTGATTTTTAGTCGATTGGCTTATTCGGCGGATGTGCGGGCAAATGCTTTACGCAGAGTACTGAAATGAAGGCCGGCTTCGGTCTGCCGTATCGAGCAAGAGGGGTCACTATGGTCACCAGAGGTTTCACCGGTCGCGGTTCAGGCGACCAGTCCGATCGGATTCCGCCAGGTCAGCATCTGGTGGAGGATTTCCCTGTTCTGTCGGCCGGCCCTACGCCGAGGGTAGAGCCCTCCGACTGGAAATTCACAGTCAAAATTGGTCCGAAGCCCGTCAAAACGTGGAATTGGGGCGAATTCAACACTCTACCAAAGACCCAGGTGACAAAGGATATTCACTGCGTCACCTCTTGGTCCAAACTGGATACCGTTTGGGAGGGTGTACTCATTGAAGACATCCTTGCAGATGCAGAGCTTGATCGGCCTACCGATTTCGTCTTGGCGCACTGCTACGATAATTATTCGACAAACGTCCCTCTGACGGATCTGCTTTCCGGGAAAGCGATGGTCGCCCTCAGTTATGCGGGCAAGCCACTTTCCCGCGATCATGGGGGGCCGGCGCGTCTTCTAGTGCCGCACCTTTACTTCTGGAAATCCGCCAAATGGGTGAATGCGCTGCAATTCACGACGCGTGACGAGGCCGGCTTTTGGGAGCTGCACGGCTATCACATCTACGGCGATCCGTGGCGCGAACAACGATACACCCATGACTGAAAACGAAGCGCAAGTCCGTTCGTGGCAATCATGCGTGATCGACGACATCATCCAGCAAACACCGAGTATCAAGAGCTTCTTCCTTCGGTTGAGCAAGCCGTTCGCGCACACCGCAGGTCAGCACGTCGATATCCGGCTGACCGCGCCCGACGGCTACAGTGCAATGCGCAGCTACTCGATCGCGTCATCGGCAGTTTCGACCCCGATCGTCGAGATAGCTATCGAGCGCATGCCGGATGCCGAAGTTTCGCCGTTTTTTCACGACATCGCGGCGATTGGTGACGAAATCGAAGTTCGCGGTCCGCTCGGTGGCCATTTCCTTTGGCCTGAGCCTGCCATAGATCCGGTTCTGTTGATCGGGGGAGGCTCCGGCCTCGTGCCGTTGATGGCAATGATCCGGCAGCGCCGCGCATTGGCCCAAGCCGTTCCGACAGCGTTGCTCCTGTCCGCACGAACCGCCGAGGACGTTCTCTTCTCAGAAGAACTTCATTGCATCGAAATCAGCGATCCGGCGTTCGTCCTGGCGCTCGCGATTACGCGCGAGAAACCGGTTCGCGCATCGGACTTTGCGCGACGGATCGACGGCATGATGGTCCAAGAAATTCTAACCAGGCTTCAGGGAAAGCCGACGCAAGTGTTCGTCTGCGGCTCTAACGGATTCGTCAACATCGCAACCGATAGCGCGCTGCTGGCGGGCTTGGACGCCTCCATCATCAAGACGGAGCGCTACGGGGGCTAGCGGCGCGAGCTATCTCACGTCGCGCCGATCGTAGACGTGCGCCCTGGGAAGCTTTGGCGATCAACGTGAACCGTTTTGCCGAACACAGTCTTCGTACCCCCCGGCCTCTAGAACGCCTTCGCTCGCGATACCTGGCTCGACATCAAGCTCAATTTGAAAGTTCCTGCACTATCCGTCGTCCTGATATGCTCGACCAGCATGATGGGCGATTCGAGCGGGACCGCTTCCGTCCCAATCGAGGCTCGGTTACCTTAGAGCATCGGCTCGGCGCTACAGGAGGCGCGTGCGGCCTCTGCCTGGCGGTGAAAGCACTTTGGGCCATGTCGCCTGGATAGCGGCCAATCGTCAGCATCTGCTCCGATGTCGGCCAAGGTGCAGTCGCCATCTTTGAACGCCGCGAATTGGAGATCAACGCCATGACAGCGATCCGCGTGCAACTGCCGGAGATGCAATATGACAACTGATGTATTGCTGTACACCACGAATTGGTGCCCGTTCTGCCGCCGAGCGAAGGCGCTCCTCAAGGAAAAGGGCGTGCGATGGAAGGAGCTCGATATTGAGGCGGATCCGGCTCACCGGCAGGCCATGGCGGAAGCGTCGGGGCGAAGCTCCGTGCCGCAGATCTTCATCAATGGCACCCTTATCGGTGGCTCCGATGAGCTATTCGCGCTCGATGTCAGAGGCGAGCTCGACAAACTTCTCGGGCGCAACCCGCCTGCCACCTGAGGAGGTGCGGCTTGGGGCAGCCAGCCCGCGAGCCTTCGCCGGTTGATGAATACAAAAGGAGAGTCCGTTGGTCTCAGCCATCTGGAAAGACACTACTATCGCCACAAGCGACGAAACAGTCATCGTCGAGGGAAATCACTACTTCCCACCGTCAGGAGTCGACCTGAGCCTGCTTGAGATGAGCCCGCACACATCTGTCTGTCCGATCAAAGGCGCCGCGCGCTTCTTTCATGTTCGCGCGGGTGACGCGCTCAACGTGAACGCCGCTTGGACCTATCCCGCCCCCACTCCGGATGCCGAGGGTATCCGGGATTACATCGCTTTCTGGAAAGGCGTGGACGTTGCCTAGCAGACTGGACGGACGACTTCGCTGATAGCCATGCGGGCGCCGACATCTCAATTATCCTGCCCACCCCGGGCCTCGTCGGCTGCAGGAATCTGCCCGGCACCTTAGCGCGACCCGGCACTGGCGGTCTCGCACCCGCCGCGCCTCTGTTCTATCAATAAGGATGGATGACATGGAGCATTCCGAGTTCGATGCCGCTTTCGCGAAGCTTGCGGAGGGATACAGAGAAGGGACTTATGAAGGCCGGCGTTTCAGCTTGATCGTCCGGCGATCTGGGGACGGACGTCGCAACAGTCTGTTCGCCAGGGAGTTGGACGGGACTGACATTGTCAGCTTCAACCTCTTCCGCGTTACATCAGATAGGACATTGTTGAAGCCGTGCGAAATGTCCGCCGAAAAGGTCGTAGCGTTCGTGCTGGAGTTCCGACCGGACACCTGACGGGCAGAAGAAGATCCCGGCCAACCGGCGCGCCTGCGACGGCCGGCTATCTAAGGCTGCGCAAGCCTATAGCCGCAGCTCATTGCACTTCGTCTGGCGAGGAATTCAACATCGATACGTCGCCATCCGCGGGGATATCGGTACAGGCGCCCGTGTAAGCCAGATTGAGAAATCCTAAGCGATGACTAACACCAATGACGCCACCCTTCCGACACATTCTATTCTTGAGGAATGCACAGCGATGGCTGTCGTCAACGCTCTGAAGATTATTCTGAAGAACAGCTACGCGATCTACCTTAAGACAAAAAATGCCACTCGGGCGCATCCCGCCCCTACTTCAGGGACTTTCACTTGCTTCTCGCTCTGTCACTCACAGCATCGGCACGCCCATGACGCATGGTATCCAGGCCTCATAATTTTCCCATATAACCTTCTTGTCTTTTGCGCACCCAGAAAGACTCGAGGCTTTAACTGGACAGATGAGCCCTCGAGGGTAGTGTTCACCTGATTGGCTTTCTCATATCTGATGTTGATTCGCACAGTGTGCCAACCAGGTGATAGTTTCAAAAAACCTGCGCTTCAGAGCGAATTAGACGATCTTCGATAAGAGCGATCCGCCTCAAAATCCAAAACATCTAACATTGTCCTAGAGCCATATTTGTACCTAGTACTATGGCGCTCCCATTAACACATTTGATGATGCACAGAAAACTTAGCTCATGATAGCTTTCAGCTAACAGCTATTCGGAAGCCCGAAAGGATTCAACCGTTTAAGCGTGAACCGTCGATTATAAATACTTTCGTAAGTTAGCTTTAAAGGACGCTTTTAGTCCTTGTAAATACGCATTACGACTCCACAGCTACCAAATCCATACGGCGCCAGCAACCATTAAAACACCCGACACTACTAAAACAATAGTAGAGGCGCGATTGCTGCCTTTCAAAGTATGACCAACACCCACATCCATAACTAGGTGTCGAATTCCGGCTACGAGATGATAAATAAATGAAGAGTATACCAACCAGAAACTAACTTTGCCGAAAGGTGAAGAAAAAATCTCCTTGACTTCATTAAAACCCTTTTCTGACTCCAACGATTTGCTCAGCATATACAGTATCAGTCCCAGAAAAATAAAGAGCATAATTCCTGAAATCCGGTGCAGAATCGATGTAAGCGCCGTGAGAGGAAGCTGAATGGTTCGAATATCAAGATTAACCGGCCGCTTTTTATTCATTTTGACTCCAGTCAACAATTCTAGTGGGGGATTTCAGTTTTCGATCTCATTCATCATAGCAGCTGTAACTAAGGCTGGCGGCGACAATAATGGAGATATTCGGGGCTTACGTTGCATTTTGAGGTCGCAAGTGCATGTGCGTAAATTGAAGCAAATTGCAAGGTTATGCCCAATAGGTAGCTAGCTTATTAATTTAACAAAAGTGACGTGTGTCGTTCTGCAGGGCATGCTGTTCCCCCAATGTCATCAACCTAAGCTGCAGCCCTGCCCAAGGCAAGCCCCCCGAAGCAGCCAGCCGCCATGGCCGTCGGGCGATGACCAGGCCTCTGCCGCTCAATCAGGCGGTCTAGCTGGGCTGGCG
>NZ_JASCPA010000091.1:0-11398 GCF_029959715.1 Pseudomonas sp. PS02288
TGACCCCGGCGGCGGGCCGGGCTGGGCGCGGCGCAGAGCCGTTGGGCGAAGAGCAGGGAGAAGGGCCGGGCAGCGCGGCCCGGCAGAGCGGCGAAAGCCTTAGCGGACGACGTGCAGGTAGTGCCGATGACGTTCGTACTGGTCGAGGATGTCGCCGATCACGCCATCGCGACTCCAACCCATCACGTCATAGTCCTGACCGCCTTCGCGCAGGTGAACCTCGGCGCGGAAGTATTTGCGCTCCTCGGTATCCCCGGTGTCGCGCATGACGAAGCTCGGCTGGGTGAACGAGCGCACCAGCACCGCATAGCGGAAATCCAGTTGCTCGCCGTGATGCACATCCAGGCTGACCTGCTGTTCCTCGCGCACCACCTCGACTTCCAGGCCCTGCTTGCGCAGTTCCTCGGCCACCGATTCGCACGCCGGGGCCACGGTCTCCTCGATGAAGCGCGTCACCTGCGACCGGCGCGGCATCAGCAGCATGCCGCGCAGCCGGCGCTGCCAGCTCTCGCCGTGTACTGCCGGTTGCGACAGGCTGACCGCCTGGAAGCGGATGCTGCGCTTGGTGGCGTCCGCGCCGAGCGCGCGAAACAGTCCCCAGATGCTCAACAGCAGGATCACCGAGAACGGCAATGCGCTGGCGATGGTCGCAGTCTGCAGCGCCTTGAGGCCGTCGGCGAGCAGCAGCGCGATGGCCACGATGCCCATCAGGGTCGACCAGAAGATGCGCTGCCAGACCGGCGTGCGGTCCTGTCCGCCAGAGGCCAGCAAGTCGACCACCAGCGCGCCGGAATCCGCCGATGTCACGAAGAACACCACTACCATCGCCACCGCGATCAGCGAAACCAGGCCGCTGAACGGCAGTTGTTCGAGGAAGGCGAAGAGCGCCAGCGAACTGTCCTGGTCCACCGTCGCCGCCAGCGACTGCAGGTTATCCACCAGAATGAAGTGGATCGCAGTGTCGCCAAACACGGTCATCCACAGCAGGGTGAAGCCGGTGGGCACCAGCAGTACGCCGCCGACGAACTGGCGAATCGTCCGGCCGCGGGAGATCCGCGCGATGAAAAGCCCCACGAAGGGCGACCAGGCGATCCACCAGCCCCAATAGAACAGCGTCCAGCCACCGATCCAGTCGCTGGGCTGGTAGGCATAGAGGTTGAAGGTCTTGCTGACGATTTCGGAAAGATAGGCGCCGGTGTTCTGCACGTAGGTCTGCAGCAGGAACACCGTCGGGCCGAGGATAAGCACGAACAGCAGCAGGATAACCGCCAGCGCCAGGTTGGTTTCCGAGAGGATGCGGATGCCCTTGTCCAGGCCGCTGGCCACGGACAGCGTCGCCAGGGAGCAGGTGGCGACGATCAGCCCGACCTGCACGCCGACGCTGACCGGCAGCCCGAACAGATGGTGCAGGCCGCTGTTGATCTGCGCCACGCCAAGCCCGAGGGAAGTGGCGACGCCGAAGACCGTTCCGAGAATCGCGAACACGTCCACGGCGTGGCCGATGGGACCGTAGATGCGCTCGCCAATCAGCGGATAGAGCGCCGAACGCAGGGTAAGCGGCAGCCCGTGGCGATAGCAGAAGAACGCCAGCATCAGGCCGACGATCGCGTAGATCGCCCAGGCATGCAGGCCCCAGTGGAAGAAGGTTATCTTCATCGCCTCGCGCGCCGCGGCGACATCGCCGCCCGCTCCGAACGGCGGGGTGATGAAGTGCATCACCGGTTCGGCGACGCCGAAGAACATCAGGCCGATGCCCATGCCGGCAGAGAACAGCATGGCGAACCAGGTGACGTTGCGGTAATCCGGCTCGCTGTGATCGGGGCCAAGCTTGATGTCACCGTAGCGACTGATGGCGAGGAACACCACGCTGATCAGGATGATCGCGACGGTGAGAATGTAGAACCAACTGACGTTGGCGATGATCCAGCGCTGGATTTCCTGGAACAGCGTCTGGGCCGTTTCTGGCATCGCCACGGTAAACAGCACCAACGCCAGGATGAGGACCGCAGCGCTGACGAATACAGGCGGATTGATCGTGCGGGTGGATGGTATCTCCATACAGTTTTCTCCGATTTTTCAATGCACTTCCCGCCGTGACCATTCCTGGCGGGCCGGCCACCTTAACAGCCATGGCTACCCGCTATGGACAACTCATGTGCCGGAACACTCCTCGCGCAAAGCCTTTTCCATAGCCAGGACGACCCCTTCACCTGCGTTCAGGACCCAGGGCGAATGCACGTGCTTGAGCGGCTCGACGGCTTCACCCGTGTTCGCCGATGGGGAAACCGGCAGTGTTCAACGAGACTCGCGCCATACCTGAGCGCCCCTTCGAGCCAGCCTCGGCCCGTGCGGCCCTGTAATCGAACTTTCGCCGCCCTCGCCTGCTTCACCATCGGCACCGACGATCACGGAATAGATGCGCAACGTCGCCGGGCGGCCTACCCGCCGAGCCGCGTGATCAGCGCCTATGACCTCGACCGGGTGGTGGCGCCCCGCTGCGCCGGTTGCTGTCGCTCATGGCCTTCCTTCCCTTAGGCCGGGCACGCGTTGCTCATCATCGGTAACGGCCGCCGGGGACTGTTGCCTTCTACCTTCATTCATCCGGCACCCGACGGCTGCCGAGACAGCAAAAGTTCCCCTTCACCGAACAAACTTTAGTACCGCTCGTCCGGTAACGAGGCGAGTGGGAGGGCCAGCAGCCTGCCCGGAACACACCTCGCGCGCGCCCCCTTTCGGCGCAACCGCAAACGCGTCGGCCTTTAACCAACCCCCTCACGCAAGCGTGGATTGCCTCACAGCGACCTGCCAATTCTTACCACTGGTCGGTCCGGTAGTTTTTTGCCCTGTTCCTAGCAGCGGCGAGCCTATCCCGAACACTATGAAATCAAATTCACCTCGAAACTTCGCCTTGCCAACTTGAGCAAGCTAACGAATTTCCAGGTTCTCACTTGAAGGCTGAACTTGTTCTGCCTCAGGACTGCATCCGCAGAGCCACATAAACATCGAGGCTCATCAGGTCTTTTTCCGCCATCATCTATTGCGCGTTAATTCGCTCGAATAAAAACAGTTGCAACAGGAACCTGTTTTTCCGCTGCGAAAGACTTCCTGGCGCCAGCGAAATGGCAACAGTGTTGAGGGAGAAGGCACTGCTTTCTGGTTGATCGCCGAACGGTAGTTGCATTCGCTTAGATTCATAACTGCATGAAAAATGCGACTGAACGCACAAAATGGCATTGTTCCGCCAGCGTCATTCGTCGAAAAAAAGCTGGATAAACGCATGGAAAACAACGAGATGGTGGCGACGAACGGCAATCCAGCTTTTTCCGGAAGCGACGATAAGCCATCCGACTGAAGAGGCGACCGTGAACCGGTTCGGCTTCAGCCACACCCGAAGCGAACCGTGTGAGCAGACAGAGCGTGTAGATCAACCCGACCCGTGAGATGCAGTCCAGTCGACCGTCAGGTACCTGAACGTAGTAGGCATCGCCAGGCGCATTGCGCCGATTCCTGATACAGCCAGCCCCGATGTTGTGATGAAACTTTGCGAAGTGCGCGTTACTTCGTTTAGCGGGCATCCCACGTTTTAAAAAAGTTGCAGTGAGTCATTCAACTGTTTTTCGGCCGTTATTAAAGGTCGCGGGAAAAGTTTGCCCGAAGAAATCCAAACGCCGTCTTCGACTGTATCGAATCGCGCTTCCGGGCGCGGTCCGGAACGACCGGAGAAGACCGTGAGAACCAGAAAACATGCCACCAGTCGCCGTTCGCCACACAGCCAAAACCACGTCCATCGATATGGAAACAAGGGGCCTTATGTCGTACTCCGATAAACCCGCCAGAATCCTCTTCTGCGCACTCAGCCTTGCCGTGATGACCGCCAACCTGGCATTCGCCGCGGACGCACCGGTCGCCAACGCGCCCGCCGCGGAAAGCCGCGTGATGGTGAAAAAGGTCGCCTTCACCGGCAACAAGACCTTCACCAGCGACCAGTTGAGCGCCCAGCTCGCCGCCGATCTCGGCCGCCCGCTGACGTTCAAGGACATCAACGCCCTGGCGAAGAAGATCGAGGCCTATTACCACCTCAGCGGCTATCGCCTGGCGAAGGTGGTGGTTCCGCAGCAGGATTTCGCTCATCAGGACGCCCTGCAGATGGTGGTGCTCGAAGGCTGGCTGGGCAAGATCGAAGTGAACGGCAACCAGCGCTACAGCGATCAGCGCGTGATCGACGCGCTCAAGGCCGGCGGCATCGAGACCTCCAAGCCGTTCACCCTGGAAGACGTCGAACGTGCGCTGACCCGCCTGAACCGTCAGTCCGGCATCGAAGTCAGCTCGACCCTGCAACCGGGCAAGGAGCTGGGCTCCACCGACCTGCTGGTGAACGTGGAAGAGTCGCCGCGCATCCAGGGCGCCCTCGAAGCCAACAACTACGGCAACGACAACACCGGCGAATACCGGGTGATTCCCAGCCTGCAGTTCGCCAACCTCAGCGGCCGCGGCGACGAGCTGAACCTGCTGGCGATGCAGTCCATCGGCGAAGGCGACCTGCACTTCGAGTACGTCGACTACAGCACTCCGCTCAACGCCGTCGGCACCCACGCCCATGCGTACTACTCGCAGGGCAACGTCGACATCGGCAGCCAGTTCCGCATCCTCGAGATCGAAGGCGACAACACCAGCTGGGGCCTCGGCCTGTCGCAGGACTTCGTCCGCTCGGCGCGCACGATCTACACCGCAGGTGCCTGGCTGGAATACCAGGATCTGGACCAGTCGATGCTCGGCCAGAGCACCGCCGAGGACAAGATCCGCAAGCTGCGCTTCAGCTTTGGCCTGGACAACACCGACCTCTACGGTCGCACCCTGGCCAGCCTCGACCTGCACCAGGGCCTCGGCGAAGCGCTCGGCGGCATGGACGACAGCTCGTCGATGTCCAGTCGTGCCTACGCCCACGCGGACAACGACTTCACCAAGCTGAGCTTCGACCTGACCCGCCTGCAGCAGATCAATGCCCGCCTGCTGGTCATTCCGCGCCTCTACGGCCAGTACAGCGCCGATTCGCTGGTCTCCAGCGAGCAGTGGGCGATCGGTGGCTTCGGCTCGGTGGCCGGACATCCGGCGTCGGCCTACTCCGGCGACCACGGCGTCACCGCGAGTGTCGAGGGCCGCTACTCGCTGTTCTCCGACAGCGACCGTTATCAACTGACCTCGCGCCTGGAACACGGCCGCATCTGGATCAAGGACCCGCTGCCCGAGCAGAACGACAGCGAAGACCTGACCGGTTTCAGCATCGGCCTCCTGGCCCGCCCGCTGAAGAGCGTCGACCTGCGTCTCGACTGGGGTCTCCCGGTCGGCGAGAAGACCGAGGACAGCTCCTACGTCTACGCCCAGGCGCGTTACCACTTCTGATCGACGGCCCCCATTCGAAGGATAAGCACTCATGTCACGCACAACCAAAAGTCATCCGTCCGTACTGACCGCGCTGTCGATCGCCCTCATCGGTGCCGGCTACGCCTCGTTCTCCCACGCCGCGCCGAGCGGTGAAACCGTGGTATCCGGCAGCGTCACCATCGACCGCAGCACGCTGAACCAGACGCTGATCAACCAGACCAGCGCCAAGGCGATCATCAACTGGCAGCAGTTCGATATCGATACCAACGAACTGGTCAAATTCGCCCAGGGCAGCCGCGACGCCGTCGTCCTCAACCGCGTGCTCGGCAACCAGGTCTCCAACCTCCAGGGCGCCCTGCAGGCCAACGGCAACGTCTTCCTGATCAACCCCAACGGCATCGTCTTCGGCGCCAACGCGCAGATCGACGTGGCCGGCCTGCTGGCCTCCACCCTCGACGTGGACAACACCGCCTTCCTCAACGGCAGCACGCTGAACTTCAGCGGCAACGCGCTGGGTTCGATCAAGAACCAGGGCGAGATCAAGCTCAACGCCACCGACGGCTTCGTCTACCTGGTGGCGCCGAAGGTCGATAACGCCGGGCAGATCATCGGTTATGGCGTGGCCAACGTCGGCCAGGTCACCGTTGCCGCGGGCAACCGCTTCAACGTCGACCTGCAGGGCAACAAGCTGATCAACTTCAACGTCTCCGCCGACGCACTGGGCGCCGCCACCAGCGACGCGGACGCCCTCGGCGTCAGCAACAGCGGCAGCATCAAGGCGCAGACCGTCGTGCTCGCCGGCAACAGCGCCAGCGGCCTGATGTCCTCGGTGGTGAACAACAGCGGCGTGATCGAGGCCACCGGCCTGAACATCAGCGCCGCCAGCATCCAGCAGGCGTCCAGCGGCAACATCAACGTCAGCGGCACCGCCAGCCTCACCGCCACCGACAGCCTGACCACCGCCACCGGCAGCAGCACCCGCGCCGCCACCCTGAACCTGGCCGTCACCGCCGACGGCGCCTCCATCGGTGCCGAAGAGAACGCCCTCAGCGTCGACGCCGACGTGCTCAACGCGCACGCCGTCAACGGCCACGTGCTGGTCACCGACGTCAACGGCGGCGTCGCCCTCGGCGAAGTCAGCACCGGCGACAAGAGCAACACCGAACAGCGCCGCGTGATCATCACCGCACAGAACGGCAGCATCACCTCCGCCGACAGCAGCAAGGTGAACATCACCGGCTGGTCGACCACCCTGCGTTCCGACGGCGCCATCGGCAGCGATGCCCAGGCGCTCAACACCCAGGTCGACGTGTTCAACGCCTCGACCCAGAACGGCGGCATCAACGTCGACAACACGCTCGGCCAGTTGCTGGTCGGCAACGTCACCGCCCGCGAAACCGTGACCGTCAACGGCCAGAGCACCTCGCTCGGCGCCATCGGCGATGCCAACGGCAAGGTCACCCTGTCCAACGGCGCCGCCGGCAGCAAGAACGTCAGCATCCGTTCGCAGGACAGCGTGTTCCTCACCGACGCCGTCTCCGCCACCAAGGACCTGACCATCACCTCCACCGACGGCGGCGTGTTCAGCGCGGCCGACGCGGTCACCCTGACCGGCAAGACGCTGACCCTGAACGCCGGCAAGAACGTCGGCGACGCCAGCCGCGCGCTGAACATCCAGAGCGAGACGCTGAACGCCAGCGCCGCCGACGGTGGCGTCTACCTCACCGAAAGCAACGGCCTGACCATCGGCAACATCCTCGCCGGCGGCGCCAGCCACGACGTCGCCGTGCGCGTCGCCCAGGGCAACGTCGCCCTCGGCAGCATCGCCGCCACCGGCAAGGTGAGCCTGTCCGCCGACAACGGCGCGATCACCGACAACAACGGTAGCGCGATGAACCTCAGCGGCAGCGAACTGACGATCAGCGCCAACAACGCCATCGGCACCGCCGCCAATGCCCTGGAAACCTCCGCCGACGCCATCGCCGCCAGCACCAAGGTGGCCCAGGCCGGCATCTACCTGAGCAACGACAAGGCCCTCAATGCCCTCAGCCTGAGCACGCCGAACGGCGACGTGCAGGTCGGCATCGACGGCGGCTCGCTGAGCCACAACCACAGCACCAACGCACTGGCCCTGACCGACGCCAGCGGCCTCGACCTGTCCTTCACCAACAGTGCCGCCGGCATCCTGGTCAACGGCCTGGCCCTGGGTGCGGGCAACAGCCTGAACCTGGTCGCCGCCGGCAACATCACCAAGGGCAGCGGCAGCATCCTGGCGAAGAACGTCAACCTCGACGCCAGCGGCAGCATCGGTGGCGCCAGCGCCCTGCTGACCAAGGCCGAGGCACTGAACCTGCTCAGCCGCAACGGCACCATCAACGTCGACAACCAGTCCGCCAGCCCGCTCAACCTGACCGCCAGCGCCACCGGCAGCAGCGGCGCGGTGACCGTCAAGCAGGCCGGCGATCTGCAGGTCAAATCGGTACGCGCGACCAACGCCGTGGCCCTGACCGCAGGCGGCGCCATCAGCTCCGCCGCGAGCAACGGCGCACCGGCGGTGACCGCCGCCTCGCTGAGCCTCTACGGCAGCGAGATCGGTTCGGCCAGCAAGGCCTTCAACAGCAGCGTCAGCGGCCCCGTCGCACTGACCAGCACCGGCGACCTGTACGTCCAGAACACCGGCGCGATCAGCCTGCTGTCGGCCAGCGCCACCGGCCGGATGGTGCTGAACAACAGCGGCGACGTGGTGCTCGGCACCCTGGAAGCCGGCGACTCCATCGCCTTCAAGGTCAGCGGCACCGTCACCGACGGCAATGGCGACGACGCCAACTTCGTCACCAGCGGTCTCACCGTCAACGCCAAGTCGTTTGGCACCAGCGGCGACAAGCTCGAACTGCACGTCGACAGCCTGGTGATCGATACCGCCAACGGCGGCATCTACGCGCGTCAGACCGGCGGCCAGCCGCTGGCCCTGATCAGCGCCACCACCGGCGGCAGCGGCAGCCACGTGGCCATCGACGCCGACGGCGACATCAACCTCGGTACCATCAATGCCGGCGGCAACAACGTCAGCCTCAGCGCCGCCGGTGCCATCGAAGATGCGCGCAACGGCAACAGCGCGGCCAACGTCAGCGCACGCTCGCTGGACATCCGCGCACCGGGCGGCATCGGCAACAACGGCGACCTGGCACTGGACGTCAGTTTCCTCTCCGCGGCGGGCGGCACGGGTGGCGTCAAGGCCTCCAACGCCGGCGCCATCGCGGTGGACAGCACCACGCTGACCGGCAAGGGCCTGAGCGAAATCTCGATCATCGCCACCAGCATCACCGTGCTGAACAACAACGGCGGCATCATCACCATGGACGGTGGCAAGCTGAGCATGACCGCCACCAACGGCAACATCGTGTTCATCAACCAGAAGGACACCATCTACCTGCCGGGTGGCGGCAGCATCAGCCTGACCGCGCTCTCCAAGTCGGAACTGGATGGCTACAACGGCGTCATCGTGGCCGGCAACCTGAAGACCGACAACGGCGACATCAGCCTCGTCGCCCAGTCGAACATCACCATCGGCATGCTCGACGCCGGCACCGGCGGCAACGTCAAGGTGGAGTCGCGCAAGGGCATCATCCTCGACGGCAACGGCACCGCGGCGAACATCCGTGGCAACCACGTCAGCCTCAGCGCCAGCACCCCGGCGCTGCGCGACGCCGAACTCAGCCGCGACACCGCCATCGCTGACTACTCGGCGAAGGTGGCCGAGGCCGCCGCCAAACTGCTGCAACTGGAAATCCTCCAGCAGCAGCTCAAGAGCTACGAGGCGATGGTCACCAGCGCCACGCTGCAGGACCAGTTGGCCGCACTGAACGAGTACCTCACCCAGGTCGCGGTCAACACCCAGCAGGCCACCGTGGACACCATGTCGGCGAAAGTCGACGCGCTGAACACCGCGCTCAACGCCGCCACCGTGGTGCGTAACGCCGCCGCGGTGATCGCCGGTGCCGCACAGGCCGTGCCGTTCTCCGGTGACGCCGGTGCCGACGCCGCCTTCGCCGTGGTCGACCTGGTGATGTCCGCCGCCTCCCTGGCGCTGGACAGCTACGAGCGCTACACCCTGGCGCCGGCCCAGGACACCCTCACCGAGCTGAACAACCAGCTCGATGTGGCGCAGGCCGCGGTGAACACCGCCGCGACCAATCTGGTGACCACCACCACCATCCGCGACACCACCCAGACCTCCCGGGACATGGCGGACCTGGCGGTGTTCAAGGCCAACGTGGCGCGCGATGCCAGCGAGCAGGTACGCAAGCAGGCGGTCAGCGCCTACGACCTGAACAAGGACATCGACAGCTCGGCCGACAAGCCGCTGGGGATCATCGCCAACCGCCTCGACGTCAACCAGGGCGGCACGCTGAACACCAGCCTGTACCTCAACTCCACCGGCACCCTCGGCCTGGGCGACATCAACGTAGCCAGCGGCAAGCAGATCATCGCCAGCACGCTGGGCAACCTGAACGTCGTCGGCAACGTGAAGAGCGACACCTTCATCGGGTTGAAGGCCAGCGGCGCCATCCAGGGTGCCGGCGGCACGCTGATCGCCCCGGACCTGTCGCTGCTCGCCGGCAACGGCATCGGCACCCAGCAGGGCGTCGCCACGCGGACCGAGCGTCTCGCAGCGGCCGGCGGCCACGACGGCGTCTCGATCAGCAACGCCAACGGCGGCAAGCTGCTCACCGTTTCCACCCAGGGCGCGGTGACCGGCGTCTCCGGCGACGGCGACATCAGCCTAGACACCGACGGCTCGCTGGTACTGGCCAACGCGATCAGCGACACCGGCCTGAGCCACACCGTCAGCCTGACCGCCGGCGGCAGCATCCGCGGCACCCAGGCGGCCGGTCTGGTGGACGTCTCCGCCCAGGGCCTGCAGGCCATCGCCGGCAGCGGCATCGGCCAGTCCGGCGATGCGCTGCAGGTGAAGCTGGAAAGCCTCTACGCCAACGGCGGCACGGGTGGCATCTACGTCAACAACCAGGGCACCCAGACCCTGGAACTGACGCCCACCTACGCCTCGCTGTTCCGCAGCATGAACCTGGTGTCCTACCCGGCGCTCAAGGCCACCGGCGGCGCCATCCAGGTGACCACCGCGGGCGATCTGCAGGTGAACGGCGGCGTCAGCCAAACCGGCACCGGCGATGTGACCCTGAACGCGGCGGGCGACATCCAGCAGAGCGCGGCGATCAGCACCAACAATGGCGCGATCACGCTGAATGCCAACGGTGACGTGCAGCAGGATGCGGCGATCAACACCACCAAGGGCAACATCGTCATCAAGTCCGGCGGCGACGTACACCAGGCCGCGGCGATCGCCAGCGGTGCCGGTAGCGTGGCGATCAACGCGGGCGGCGACATCGATCAGGACAGCACCATCAGCACCAAGGGCCGTGGCGCCATCGCCCTCGTCAGCGGCGGCTCCATCGACATGGGCAACCTGGCGAAAACCACCTCGGACAGCGGCAACATCAGCTACTCCGCGAAGGACCGCCTGAGCATCGGCCAGATCGAAACCAGCTCCGCGCGCAGCGGTGGCACGGTGACCTTCATCGCGCCGCAGATCCTCGATGCCATGCCCGGCGTGGGCAACGTCAAGGGCTGGGTAGTGGACGTCAAATCGCCGAGCACCAGCTCGGGTCTGATCAAGGACCTGGTGGGTGATCTCGGAGGTGCGGCGCAGGTCAACCAGGACGATCGACTGATCGGCGGCAACCTCACCGAGGACACCCGTCGGGCGATGGACAACCTGGTGCACACCGCGCTGCAGCCACGCAACCCGGCGAGCAGCCTGCTCGTCGCCGGTCCGCTGAACGCCGGCGACATCCGGCCCGCCACCGGCTTCGAAGAGGACGGTAACGGCAACCTGGTGTTCGAAGCGAAGTAAACCAGCACTGCAGGACCAGAGGCCGCCGGGGCCACCCCGCCGCCGGTTTCATGGGGGCAGGCAACTCGCCCCCATACCCCCCCC
>NZ_JASCPA010000092.1:0-11348 GCF_029959715.1 Pseudomonas sp. PS02288
TGGCCACCCTCTTTCGAAGGTGGCCATCGCGGCGCTCTGTCTTTCAGGCCCTGAATGTCCTGCCCGGCAAAGCCGATTCCCGCTCATGCGGAACCAAGGGCGCCCTTTTAACCTACTCGATGCGTCTCGGACAACTCGGCCAGCAGTCGCGTGAGCTGCCGGCGCAGTTCGCCGAGCTCGCGGGACTTGAAGGAATGCCGGGTGCGTTCGAGCACGGCCACGGTTTCGGCAAGGGCAGCGTGCAGTTCGCCGTTCGGGTTCAGGCCCGCATCGCCGAACCAGCGGCAGAGCGGCGCCTGACTGCAATCCACCGGCGAGCAGACCACTTCGCCATCCAGGTCCATCGAGCGCAGGAGCAAACGAAGGCGCTGCTCCGTTTCCGGATGGGCGCAGACGAGCATGACGGGTGCAGCGGGTTGGCATGGCATCGGTAGCGACCATAGCGAAGGGCCATTACAGAATATCCCTCCAGTACGCCCGCCCGTTGACCCCGGTCAGCCCCGCTCGCCACCTGCCTTCGGGGGCTCGATATCGGCCGCGTCGGCCGCGTCCTGCGTGGGGCGCGGCGGGCTGAACGGGTCCGCCCCCTCGCTCGGCAGGGCGCCGGTTTCGCCATCCTCGAGCACCGCGTAGGCGCTGCTGCAGAAGAACGAGTTGAGGCGCTTCATGTCGGCGATCAGCTCCAGGTGCAGCGAGCTGGTTTCGATGCTCTGCACCACCTGCTGGCTCAGGCGTTCGACGTGGGCGTGGGCCAGGCGCCGTTCGCGCACGCGGAAGCGGCGCTTCTCGCGCAGCAGTTGGCGGGCGCCCTGGCGGTCGCCGGAGAGGAACACGGAAAGCCCCAGGCGCAGATTGGCCAGCAGCTGCTCGTGCATCTCGTTAAGTTCTTCCAGGCCCTTTTCGGAGAACGAATGGCGCCGCGCCGTCTTGTGATGCTGCAGTTTGCCGAGCATATGCTCGATGGTGTCGCCGGCGTGTTCGAGGTTCACCGCCAGCTCGATGATTTCCGCCCAGCGCCGGGCGTCCGCATCGGCCATGGCTTCGCGGGGGATCTGCGCCAGGTACAGCTTGACTGCGTTGTAGAGGGCGTCGACGTCGTCGTCGAGGCGGCGGATTTCCTGGCCCGAGGCCTGCTCGTCACGCTGCAGCACCTCTTGCAGGCGGACCAGCATGTGGTCCACCAGGTCGCCGATGCGCAGGGTTTCGCGCACCGCGTTGGACAGCGCCAGGCTCGGCGTTTCCAGCGCGCTGCGGTCCAGGTGGCGCGGCCGGGCGACGCCGTTGTCGAGGTGTTTTTCCGGCAGCAGCAGCGTGCACAGGCGCGCCATCCAGCGCACCGTGGGCAGCATCAGCAGGCAGCGCAGGGTGTTGTAGACCAGGTGGAAACCGATCACCAGATTCGCCGCCTCGAAGGTCTGCTGCTCGTTCATCCAGTTCACCAGCGGATGCAGCAGCGGCGACACCAGCAGCAGGCCGAGCAGCTTGTAGAGCAGGCTGCCCAGCGCCACGCGGCGGCCGGCGGCGGATTGCATGCTGCTGTTGAGGAACGCCAGCACGCCGCTGCCGATGTTGGCGCCGATCACCAGGCCGATCGCCACCGGCAGGCTGATCAGCCCGGCGCTGGCCAGGGTCGCGGTGAGCAGAACGGCGGCCAGGCTGGAGTAGGTGGCCATCGCCAGCAGCGCGCCGACCATCGCATCCAGCAGCAGGTCGCCGGTGAGCGAGGCGAACAGCACCTTGATCCCGCGCGATTCGGTGATCGGCAGGGCGGCGGCGACGATCAGCTGCAGCGCCAGGATGATCAGGCCGAGGCCGATGAAGGCGCGGCCGAGCTGGCCGATCCGGGTCTGCTTGCGCGAGAGGAACAGCAGGACACCGGCGAAGATCAGCAGCGGCGACAGCCAGGACAGATCGAAGGTCAGTACCCGGGCCATCAGCGCCGTGCCGACGTCGGCGCCGAGCATGATGGTCAGCGCCGGCGCCAGCGCCATCAGGCCCTGGCTGACGAACGAGGTCGCCAGAAGGGCGGTGGCGTTGCTGCTCTGCACCAATGCGGTGACGCCGATGCCGGCGGCGAAGGCCAGCGGAAGGCGGTTGATGCTGTGGCTGAGGATGCGCCGCAACTGCGAGCCGAACACGCGTAGGATGCCGGTACGCACGATGTGCGTGCCCCACACCAGCAACGCGATGGCGGAAAGCAGATTGAGCAAGGTCAGCATAAGACGGCCTCCCTGGCGATCGATGTGCGTCGGAAATGCCGGGTCGCCTGAGCGAGCAGGCGCGGCGGATACCTTTGGGTGGACAGGATAACGACTCCCGGGTTCGCTTCATGGCACGGCCGGCGGGGCGATTATTACAGGAAAGTTTCAGTGCGTTGGATGCCGTGCCGGCTCAGCCGCCGAGTCCATCGGCGTCCGGCGCGTTGCCATCCAGGCGGATGCGCAGCGCAAGGTCGGTGCGCGACTCGGCATTCTTCAACGCCTGTTCGAGACTGATCGCCCCGGATTGCTGCAACGCGAAGAGGTGCTGGTCGAAGGTCTGCAGGCCGCTTTCCGGCGCGCTGCCGATGGCGTCCCTGAGTTCGCCCAGTTCGTCGCGCTTGATCAGGTCGCGCAGGTGCGGGGTCGCCAGGAGCAGCTCCACGGCCAGCACGCGGCGCTGCCGCAGCCCAGGAATCAAGCGCTGGGCGACGATCGCCAGGAGGTTCTGCGAGAGGTCGGCGAGGACCTGCTTGCGCGCGCCCTCGGGGAAGAAGTGCACCACCCGCTCAATCGCCTGCAGGCTGCTGGTGGCGTGCAGCGTAGCGACGCACAGGTGGCCGGTCTCGGCGTAGTGCAGGGCGTGCTGCATGCATTCGGCGTCACGTACCTCGCCGAGCATGATCACGTCCGGCGCCTCGCGCAGCACGTTGCGCAGCGCGGCGGCGAAGCTGTGGGTGTCCAGGCCGACCTCGCGCTGGTCGACCAGCGAGCGCTTGTGCGAGTGGATGAACTCGATGGGGTCCTCGATGCAGAGGATGTGCCCGCCCTTGCGCGCGTTGCGGTGGTCGAGGAGGGAGGCGAGAGTGGTCGACTTGCCGGAACCGGCCGCGCCGACCACCAGGATCAGGCCGCGGTCGAACAGCGCTAGGCGCTCCAGCGGTGCAGGCAGGCCCAGCGTGGCGAGCGCCGGGATATCGCTCTTCACATGGCGCACGACCATGCCGACCTCGCCGCGCTGCAGGTAGACGTTGGCGCGGAAGCGCCCGACCTGCGGCACGCTCACCGCCAGGTTGAGCTCCAACTCGCGCTCAAACTCGGCGACCTGCGCCGGATTCATCAGCGCGTAGGCCAGTTGGCGTACCGCTCCGGGCCCAAGAACCGGGGCTTCCAGCGCCACGGAATTGCCGTCGACCTTCAGGTGCGGCGGCGCGCCGACGCTGAAGAACATGTCCGAGCCGCCGCGCTCGGCCAGTTGGCGCAGCAGGGTGTGGATCTCCTGATCGGGGACGCTGTGATCGTCCATTTCGTCGTTGCTCCTGCTGCGCTTCCTGGGATCGGAGGCGCATGATCGTGCAGGTGACGCCGCGGCGCAATTCGACGCAGGCGCCGCACCGCCCCCATCGTTGCACCGCGAGGAAACCATGCAGCACAAGTACGAAGAAGTCGCCCGCAACCTGCTCGGCGCGCCCTATGGCGAACTCGACGAAAACGCCCAGCGCGTTGCCCGTCACCTCGCCAGGCACACGCCGATCGCGCGTAACACCGCGCAGGAAGAGGAGGATGCCGCCAGCTTTGGCCAGCGCGCCGCGGATGCCATCGCCAGTTTCGGCGGTTCCTGGGCGTTCATCCTCTCGTTCATCGGGCTGATCGTGGTCTGGGTCGGGCTCAACTCGCTGATCCTGGTCCGCTACGACGCTGCCTTCGACGCCTATCCGTACATCCTCCTCAACCTGTTCCTGTCGATGCTGGCCTCGATACAGGCGCCGCTGATCCTGATGTCGCAGAACCGCCAGGCGGAGAAGGACCGCATCAACGCCGAGCACGACTACGAGGTCAACCTCAAGGCCGAGCTGGAAATCATGCTGCTACACGAGAAGGTCGACGCCCTGCGCGAAACCCAGTGGCGCGAACTGGTGGCGATGCAGGCGCAGCAGATCGAACTGCTGGAGCGGCTGGCGCAGCGGCAGGCCTGATCGGCTCGCGGCGACGTGAACCGGCGGTGAACTGATAACCTAGGCATTCCCCCGGCAGACCGCGCATCCATGCTCAACCTCTACCACGCTCCCGATCTGGAAACCCTCGGCGCCCTGGCCACGCGCCTGCTCGCCCAGCCGCAACGCGACCCCTTCGCGCCGGCGCGCGTGGTGGTGCCGAGCCAGGGCATCGGGCGCTGGCTGACGCTGCAACTGGCGCGCGAGCAGGGCATCGCCATGCAACTGGAGGTAAAGCTGCCGGCGGCGTTCGTCTGGGACCTCTCGCGCCAGGTGCTCGGCCAGTTGCCGGAACAGTCGGCGTTCACCACGGTGACGCTGACCTGGCGTCTCTACGACTGGCTCTGCGAGCCGGCCAACCTGCAGCGCGCCGAGCGCCTGCAGCGTTACCTCGAGGGTGGCGACGAACGCCGGCGATTGTCGCTGGCGGCGAAGATCGCCGACGTGTTCGACCAGTACCTGCTCTATCGCGACGACTGGCTGGCGGCCTGGGAGCGCGGCGCGTTGTGCGACCTCGGCCCCGACGAAGCCTGGCAGGCGCTGCTCTGGCGCGAGCTGACCGCCGACGGCCACCCGCACCGTGCGCGTCTGCTCGACGACCTGCTGCAACGCCTGTACGACCCCGCGCCCCTCGCCGACCTGCCCGAGCGCCTGCTGGTGTTCGGCATCAGTTCGCTGCCGCCGCATCACCTGCGCGTGCTCGAGGCCCTGGGCCGGCACACCGAGGTGGTGCTGTTCGCCCTCAACCCGTGCCGCGAGGCCTGGGGCGATATCCGCGACATCCGCGAGCTGGCGAAACAGCCGGAGCTGAGCCCGGATGAATGGTATCTGGATGTCGGCCACCCGCTGCTGGCCAGCCTCGGCAAGCAAGGGAGGGACTTCTTCGACAGCCTGTTCAGCCTGGCGTCGGCCGACGGCAGCCAGGAGACCGGGCTCTATTCGGAAGACGCCGATCTCGTCGACGACAGCCTGCTGCACGCTTTGCAGCACGACATCCTGCGCCTGCGTACGCGCCAGGCCGACGAGCGCATCGCGCTGCGCGCGGACGACCGTTCGCTGGAGCTGCACGTCGCCCATTCGCCGCTGCGCGAAGTGGAAATCCTCCACGACCAGTTGCTCGCGCGCTTCGCCGCCGACCCCGGCCTGACGCCGGACCAGGTGGTGGTGCTGACCCCGGACATCGAACGCTACGCGCCCTACGTCGAGGCGGTGTTCGCCTCGCGCACCGGCGCGTCGCGGCAGGCCTCCCCGCGCATTCCGTTCAGCCTCGCCGACCGCAGCCTGCGCGCCGAGCTGCCGCTGCTGGAAGCCTTCCTCGAACTGCTCGCGCTGCCGGAAAGCCGCTTCGCCGCTGAGGACGTGCTGGCCTGGCTGGAGCAACCGGCCATCGCGCGGCGCGCCGGCATCGAGGCCGAAGACCTGCCGCTGCTGCGCGACTGGCTGCGCGACGCCGGCGTGCGCTGGGGCCGCGACGGCGAGCACCGCCGGGCGCTCGGTCTGCCGGACGACAACGCCTTCACCTGGGCCCAGGGCCTGGACCGCCTGCTGCTGGGCTTCGCCGCGCCGCCCCAACTGGCCGGCGAGGCACTTCCGCTGCTCGGCGACAGCCTGCCGCTGGACGCCCTGGAAGGCGCGCGCGGGCAACTGCTCGGGCGCCTCTGCGCCTTCGTCGGCACGCTCGCCGGCCTGGCCGAACGCCTGCAGCGCGCGCGTCCCCTGGCCGACTGGGCGCTCGACCTGCAGGGGCTGATCGACAGCCTGTTCGACGAGCGCGAAGCCGGCGACACCCTGCTCTTGCTCAGCCAGGCCTGCGCTGCGCTGGCACGCCAGGCCGCGGATGCCGGCATCGTCCGCCCGCTGGAGCTGGCCCTGGTGCGCCAGCAGCTCGGCGCCGCGCTGGAGGCCGGTGGCGGCGCCTCGGGTTTCCTTACCGGCGCGGTGACCTTCTGCACCATGGTGCCGATGCGCAGCCTGCCGTTCCGCCAGGTCTGCCTGCTCGGCCTGGACGACGGCGCGCTGCCGCGTCGCACGCCGGTGGCCGGCTTCGACCTGATCGGCAAGAAACCGCGCCGGGGCGACCGCGCGCGGCGCCTCGACGACCGCTACCTGCTGCTGGAAACCCTGCTCTCGGCGCGCGACGGGCTGTACCTCAGCTACGTCGGCCGCGACCCGCGCGACAACGCCGTGCTGCCGCCCTCGGTGCTGGTCAGCGAGCTGCTCGAGGCCGTCGACATCACCGCCGTTGCGCCGAATGGCAAGGCCAGCGCCGCGATCACCGTCGCGCACCCGCTGCAACCCTTCGCGCCGGGCAACTTCCAGCAAGCCGGCCAGCAACTGGGCTTCTCCGGTTCTTGGTTCCGCGCCGCGCAACGCCTGGCCGAGGCCCCGCTGCTGAGCCCGCCGCCCTTCATCGGCCAATTGCCGGAGCCGGGTGAAGAGTGGCTCACGATTGAGCCGTCGCAGCTGCTGCACTGCTTCCGCCATCCGGCGCGATTCCTCCTCGAACAGCGCCTCGGTTTGCGCCTGGCCGACGAGGAAGAAGCCATCGCCAGCGACGAGCCGTTCGCCCTCGAAGGCCCGGCCCGCCGTGGCCTGCGCACCCTGGCACTGCAAGCGGTGGAGCGCGACTGGAGCGAGCAGGATGAGCGTCGCGTCGCGCGCGCCGCCGGCTGGCTGCCGCCCGGCGAACTCGGCCACGCGCTGTGGGGCAAGCTGCGCGGCCCGGTGCGCGCCTTCGCCCCGCGCTTGTTCGAGGCACGCCCGGAGGATGCGCCGCAGCCGCTGCTGGTGGATGTCACCCTGGCCGGCGTGCGCGTGCATGGCTGGCTCGACGGCGTGACCGCCAGCGGCCTGTTCGACTGGCGGCTTTATGCGCCCGGCGCCTGGGACTTGCCGGGTTTCTGGCTGCGGCATCTGCTGCTGAACGTCGCCGCCGGCGAAGGGATCGCCCGCGACAGCCTGCTGATCTCGCCGGCCGGCGACTGGCAGCTCGGCCCGCAAACCACTCCGCACGCGCTGCTGGAGCCCTGGCTGGCCGCCTACCGCGAGGCGCTCAGCGCGCCGCTGCCGTTCCTCACCCGCAGCAGCCACGACTTCGCCAAGGCGCTGGTCACCCCCAGCGCGCGCAGCAAGAAGGAGCCCCTCGAGGCCGCCCGCGGCGCGGCGCAGAGCGCCTGGGTCGGCGCCGACTTCAGCCCGATTCCCGGCGAAGCGCTGGACCCCTGGTACGCCCTGGCCTTCCGCGACCGCGACCCGCTCGGCGAACGCTTCGAGCAACTCGCCGAACAGCTGCTCGGCCCGGCGCTTCTGGCCCTGGCCGCCGACGAGGAGGACGCATGAGCCTCGACCTGCAAACCTCATCCTTCACCGGCCGCTCGCTAATCGAGGCGAGCGCCGGCACCGGCAAGACCTGGACCCTGACCGCGCTGTACGCGCGCCTGCTGCTGGAGCAGCAGCTCGGCGTCGGCCAGATCCTCGTGGTCACCTATACCACCGCCGCCACTGCCGAGCTGCGCGCCCGCATCCGCGCGCGCCTGGCGGAGCTGCTCGCGGTCTATGAGGGCACGCCGAGCAGGGACGACTTCCTCACCGAACTGCACCGTCGCCACCCCGGCGAGGACGCGCGGCGGCGCCTGCTGCTGGCCGTGCATGGTTTCGACGAGGCGGCGATCTTCACCATCCACGGCTTCTGCCAGCGTGCCCTGCAGGATTCCGCCTTCGAGGCCGGCGGAGACTTCGACAGCGAGCTGACCCAGGACGACCGCGAGGTGCTCGACGCCTTGCTCGGCGACGCCTGGCGCCACGTGCTGGCGGAGGCCGACCCGGCGTGGGCGCGCTACCTGGCCAAGCAGAAGATCACCCCGGCGGCGCTGCGTCAGCGTCTGCGCAGCCACCTGGGCAAGCCCTACCTGCGCGTCGAACCGCGCGAGGCGCCGGCGCAGGACGCACTGGCCGCCGCGAGTGCGGCCTGGGAGCAGGCCGCGGCGCTGTGGCGCGAGGCCGGGCAGGCGTGGGTCGACGAGCTGCGCGCGCACCCCGGGCTCAGCCAGAGCACCCACAAGGTCGGCAAGTTTGCGTTGTGGCAGGGCGAGCTGGAGAGCTACTTCGCCGACCCAGCCGCGCTGTTCGAGCCTCCCCAGGCGCTGGAAAAGCTCGGCACCGCCGCGTTGGCCAAAGCCTGCAAAAAAGGCCATGAGGCGCCGGTCTGCGCCCTGGCGCATGCCCTCGATGAGCTTGCCCAGGCGCTGGCCGAGGCAATTCCCGCGGGCAAGCAGAAGCTCATCGCCCTGCAAGTGCAACTGCTCGACCAGCTCAACGCAGAGCTGCCGGCGCGCAAGGCGGCGCAGCGCCTGCTGGCCTTCGACGACCTGCTCAACCGTCTCGACGAGGCGCTGCACGGCCCGGCCGGCGACGACCTGGCCGCGACCCTGCGCTCGCAATACCCGCTGGCGCTGATCGACGAATTCCAGGACACCGATCCGGTGCAGTACCGGATCTTCGACCGCCTCTACCCGGTTGTTCCGGGCGAGTCGCGCAGCAGCCCGGGCGGCGACCTGTGTTTCGTCGGCGACCCCAAGCAGGCGATCTACGCATTCCGGGGCGCCGACCTGGCGACCTATCTCAGCGCCCGCGCGGCGGCCGCGCGGCGCTACGACCTGCCATTCAACTACCGCTCAACGCCGCAGCTGATCGACGCGCTGAACCGGCTGTTCGCGCGTCCGCAGCCGTTCGCCGAAAACGGCCTGGACTACCCGCCGGTCAGCGCCGGGGCTAAGCCTCGCGCGCAGCTGGTGCTGCCAGCGGCGGAAGGCGATGCGCCGCTGGCGCTGGTCTGGCTCGGCGACGAGGGCTTCAACAAGGGCCGCGCCGGCGAGATCGCCGCACTCGACACGGCCCGGCGCATCGCCGGGCTGCTCGCCGCCAGTGCCGAGGGCAGTGCCTATTTCGACGACGATGGCCGGCGCACGCCGTTGCGCGGCGGCGACATCGCCGTGCTGGTCGCCAGCCACCGCGAGGCCGCCAGCGTCGCCGGCGAACTGGCCGCGCGTGGCGTGCCCAGCGTGCGCCGCGGGCGCGACAGCGTGTGGCACAGCGAGGAAGCCGGCGAACTGGCCGCGGTGCTCGCCGCCTATGCCGAACCGGGCCGCGAAGGCGTGCTGCGCTACGCCCTGGCCAGCCGACTGCTCGGCCGCGATGCCGCCCAGCTGGCGCGTTGCCAGGACGACGAACGCGCCTGGGACAAGGAGCGCGCCGACGCCGAGCAGTACCACCAGCTGTGGCAACAGCACGGTTTCATGCGGGTGTTCCGCGCCTGGCTGGATCAGGAGCAGGTGGCCGAACGCTTGCTGGCGGGCATCGACGGCGAGCGCCGGCTGACCAACCTGCTGCACCTGGCCGAGCTGCTGCAGGCCGAGAGCCTGCAGCGTCCCGGCCTGGAAGCGCTGCTCGCCTGGTTCAACGGCCAGCGCAACAGCGAGGGCGCCGGCGACGATGCCCTGTTGCGCCTGGAAAGCGATGCCGAGCGCGTGCAGATCGTCACCATCCATACGTCCAAGGGCCTGGAGTATCCGCTGGTGTTCTGTCCGTTCCTCTGGGACGGCAAGCTGCTCGGCCAGTTCACCGACAGCGCCCGCTGCCACGATGAAAACGGCCAGCCGCTGCTCGACCTCGGCAGCGCGCAGCTCGACCAGCATCTGGAAAAAGCCCGGCGCGAAGTGTTCGCCGAGAAGCTGCGCCTGACCTACGTGGCGCTGACCCGCGCGCGTGACCGCCTGTGGCTGCACTGGGGCCCGGTCGCCGTGCCCAAGCCGAAGAAGGACGGCGGCCTGCCCGACGAAGGCCTGCACAGCAGCGCGTTGGCCTGGCTGCTGCACGGTCGGCAGTTGCCCGGAGACGACGCCCTCGGCGAAATCGCCGCGCACCTCAGCGAGATGCCCGGCGTGGCACTGGCGGCCGAGCTGGACCGCCTGGCCGAGAGCAGCCAGGGGATGATCGCCCGCGTGGCACTGCTCGACCGCGAAGCCATTGCCGGTGGCGAGCAGCGCGCCCAGGCGCCGGCCGCGCTGCAGCCGTTCCAGCGCAGCCTGCAGAGCGCCTGGCGCATCGGCAGCTTCTCCGGGCTGGCCGCCGGCATGCACATGGAGGCGCCGGACCGCGATGCCCTGGCGATACCGGCCGCCAGCGAGCCGGGCGTCGGTTTCTTCGCCTTCCCCCGTGGCGCGCGGGCGGGGACCTGCCTGCACGCGATTCTCGAAGACTGGGCGCGGGACAAGGCGCCGCTGGCCGAGCTGGTCGCCCCGGCGCTGAGTGCCCACGGCATCGACGCCGAGGTGTGGAGTTCGATCGCCGAGCAGCACCTGCAGCGGGTCCTGGAGACCGATCTCAACGGCGCCGGCCTGACCCTGGCCAGCCTGCAGCGCGCCCGTCGCCTGCCCGAGCTGGGCTTCACCTTCCCGGTGGCTAACCTCGACGTGCAGCGCCTGCGCGTGCTGCTCGCCGACCCCGCGATGGGCCTGGCGGAACCGCTGCGCCTGGCCGCCGAGCGCCTGGAGTTCGACAGCCTGGAAGGCTTCCTCAAGGGTTTCATCGACCTCACCTTCGAGCACGACGGGCGCTGGTACATCCTCGACTACAAGTCCAACTGGCTCGGTCCGGACGCCAGCCACTACGGCGGCGAGCGCCTGGTGCAGGCCCTGGCCGGCGAGCATTACTACCTGCAGTACCTGATCTACCTGGTGGCGCTGCGGCGTTTCCTGCGCCAGCGCCTGGCCGACTTCAGCAACGCGCAGCTTGGCGGCGCCTACTACCTGTTCCTGCGCGGCATGCCGCAGGCCGGCGTGTACTTCGCCCGGCCCCGCGACGAACTGCTGGATGCGCTCGACCGACTGTTTGCCGGAGCGGCCACATGATCGTCATAGCGCGGGCGCAACCCGCGGCTGGTTCTGCGCATCACGACGCGGGTTCCGCCCGCCTTGTGGCCTGCCGCTCCACCGTAGGGTGCGCCGCGCGCACCGCCAACACCGCGGTGGCGACCGGTGCGCATGGCGCACCCTACGGGTTGCCGATGAACCTTGCCGAATGGCCGCTCGTCGTAGGGTGCGCCGCGCGCACCGCCAACACCGCGGTGGCGACTGGTGCGCCTGGCGCACCCTACGGG
>NZ_JASCPA010000093.1:0-11335 GCF_029959715.1 Pseudomonas sp. PS02288
CCCCCCCCCCCCCCCCCCCCCCCCCCCCCCCCCCCCCCCCCCCCCCCCCCCCCCCCCCCCCCCCCCCCCCCCCCCCCCCCCCCCCCCCCCCCCCGGGGCGGCGTGTAAAAAAGGACGGGGAAGCCAGATCTGATGAGTCAAGTTAGGAGCTCATCATGAAAGTAATTCGATTGCAGCAGGTAATGGAGATGACCGGTCTCGGGCGCTCCACAATTTACAAGTATGTTTCCGAAAGTTGGTTTCCGAAGCCAATTCCCTTGGGAGGAAGAAGCGTGGGTTGGCTGGAGGGTGAGGTGTCTGAATGGATACTGGAGAGGGTGGCAGAGCGAGATATTCAAGAAGTTGCTTAAGGTGAAGCACCAGCTGTTCTTGTAAGTGGTTGGTTGTCACCACAGTCGGGGCTAGCCCGGCTGTGGTGATATTTTACGCGAGTAGTTAGTTTGAAGTTTTTATGGTGTTTGTCTGTGTAGGCTCGTCTGATTTCCTGGGTTTTATGAATTTTTCTTCTCGGTATTGGTAGTATGCTTTAGTAGTATGATTACTGGTATATGAATGGCACCCACAAGTGCCATTCATACGGTTGAAGATTGATGTCTGTTAAAATCTACTTACTGTTAGAAGTATATGAATCTAACAGTGAGGTGTTAAGTAATGTTACGTCATCATCAAAACAAAAATCTACTCATTCATTATGGAGGTGACTATTGTGGGCTGCCAGTCCAGGGCGATAAGGGGCCATTTTTTCAGCAGTATCTAGAAAGGCTTCGAGGTGTGATTGATAGTGCTCTTCAGCAGTACTCTAGGGTGTTGGCTTTTAGGATTGACCTGAGGTTTCCCGTTGGAATCATTCTCCCAGATGACCATTGCACGAATAAGGTAATAGAGCGCTTTATAAAGTCGCTCAAGGCGAAGATTTCCAATAATCGGAAAAATGCACGTCAAGAGAACAAATATGCACATGACAGCGTTGTGCGATTCGTATGGACGCGGGAAGTTGGGTCGAATGGAAAGCCACACTATCACATGGCTATTTTGCTGAATTTTGATGCGTTTAATGCCCTCGGTAAATTTGAGACAGGAAGGGACAACATGTTCAATCGTCTCGAACAGGCGTGGGCAAGTGCCTTGGGCTTATCAGTGGAGGCCGTCAGAGGGCTGGTGGAGATACCGGCCAATTCTGCCTACTGCCTACGTCGTAATGATCCGCAGAGTCAGGCTGATTTTTTCTACAGGGCCAGCTACCTCTGCAAGGTTGCTACCAAGGTCTACGGAAATGGCCAGCATGGTTTCGACGCAAGTAGGCTCTGATTCCCCATAGTACTGTCGCTTGCGTTGGGCCCGGCTGGGCTCAAATAACCCTGGCAGGTTAGGTTGGGGAGTCTCTATGGCACTGGGTGGATGACTAGGAGCTTGCTCCAAGCGCCGCCTGTGCCTTGTTGATCACTTCCAACAGCAGGCGCTTTTCAGGTTCGCTGCCTGGTTGATCAGATAGCTGGCAGAGTCGATCTTGAGCTTTGCGCAAAATCCCTCTTTCCGCGCGGTCTGTTTCGCGAGCTAGACCGTCCATGCCAATCAGTAGTGCTTGTATCTCGCCGGTACTCATTACCGTATCTCAGCCAGGCAGCGGCTACGTAAAGCGGAGTCTTGGATTGCATAGCAGCGACCTGGGTCCTTGTGCGCGAGAGCCAAGCAGTAGGTCCTGGCATCAGCCTCAGCAATGGCATAACAGCTGGAGGTATCAGCTGCGTTTGCTGTGGCTGTGAGGCCAAGCAGCAGGCCGGCAAGATAGCGACTGATCATGGTGAGTGCTCCCGGTGGTTTGAGCTGCGATTCGATCCAGTAGGTAAAGCATTCCTTCGTCCGGCCTGACTGTATTCGTCCAGCGTCTATTGATCCTGTTGAACCGCGATGCCTACTACACCATCGGGCGTCTGGGGTCAGACCGAGTGAACATGATCAGCAGTATCGAGGAGTCCTGGGCAGGTGCGCTGGGGCTACCAGTCGACCTGGTGACGGGGCTGGTGCACATTCCGAAGGATGCTGAGTATCGAATCGATCGAGTAAAGCGTCGAGGCAAGGGCGATGAGCTGGATGATCTGTTCTGCCGGGCTAGCTACCTGTGTAAGAAAGCGACCAAGTCCTACGGGGATCGTAAGCGAGGATTCGGTACCAGCCGAGGCTAGTGGCTAGTTCGCCTTTGCGACCATTAACTCAGACCAGCGAGTGGTATAGGCGGGGGAAAGCAACTCTCTGCGCATTGCCCACTCGACTGGCTTGGCTATGCGTCCTGGCTGCAGTGTGCCGCGTCCCCAACGATTGCGGATTTCGGTGAACGTGACCGAGCGTTTCGCTAATACGTGACCGGTGTTTCCACCCCGGTTGCGCGGGTTCTGGATTGTAATCGCATCGGTCACGATGCGGTTTGCTCCTCGGTTTTTTTCCGGCGCAGTGACTCGCCCTTCATCGTCAGTCGGTAGGCGTTGTGCACCAGGCGGTCGAGGATGGCGTCGGCCAGGGTTGGGTCGTTGATCCAGCCGTGCCAGTGCTCGATGGGTAGCTGGCTGGTCAGGATGGTGGAGCGGCTGCCGGCGCGGTCGTCGATCACTTCCAGCAGGTCATGCCGAGCCCCTTCCTCCAGCGGGGCCAGCGCCCAATCGTCCAGCACCAGGACGTCGACCTTGGCCAGCTGTTGCAGGGTGCGACCGAAGCTGCCGTCGCCGTGGGCGATGCGCAGTTGCTCCAGTAACCGCGGAGTGCGCAGGTACAAGGTGCTGTAGCCCTGGCGGCAGGCCTGGTTGCCCAGGGCGCAGGCCAGCCAGGTTTTGCCGGCGCCGGTCGGCCCGGTCAGCAGCAGGTTGTGCTGCTGGCGGATCCAGTCGCCACTGGCCAGAGTGGCAATCAGGCGCTCGTCCAAGGCGCGTCCGGGGCGCCGGTCGAGATCCTCCAGGCAGGCGTTGCTGTACTTGAGCTTGGCCTTCTTGCGCAGTCGCACCAAGCGCTGGTTGTCACGCCAGGCCAGTTCACGGTCGAGCAGCAGGCCGAGGCGTTCATCGAAGCTCAGGCTGTGGCTGGCCGGCAGCGTCCATTGCTCCTCCAGCGCGCGGGCCATGCCGTCCAGGCGTAGCTGGTGCAGTTGATTCAGGGTGTGTTGAGGCATCATCGAACAGCTCCTGTTGCGGGGGTTGGTAGTAGTCGGCACCACGGACGTTTTCGTGGTGGCCAGGGAGGCTCGTCTCGGCTGCTCGCTTGGGCAGCGGCTGTTGGTCCAGGCCCTGTTGGAGCAGGTTGCGCACACTGCGCCCGGTGAAGGCGCGCAGCTGGACGGCCCGCTCGGCGGCGGCTTCCAGGCGCGCATTGCCGTAGCGGCGAGCCAGCGAGAGCAAGCCGAGGCAGGCGCGATAGCCCATCTCAGGGTGCGGCTTGTGGGTCAGCTGGTGATCGATCAGTTGGCGCGTGTAGGGGCCGATCCGCTCGCCCCAGTCGAGCAGGCGTTGCGGCGTCCATTCGCGATGGGCCTGGTGCGCGGCGGGCATGTGCTCGCGCTGGGTGCTGTAGGCGCCGCGTCGGCCCAGCAGCACATGGCTGGCCACTCGCCGGTTGCCATGCAGCACTTCCAGGGTGTGCGCCGTCAGCCGCACATCGACGCTCTGCCGGGCCAGAGCCGAGGGCACGCTGTAGAAGCTGCCGTTCACCTCGATGTGGTAATCGATGTTGACCTTGCAGCGCTTGAAGCTGGCAACCTCGTAGGGCTGCGCCGGCAGCGGGTGCAGGGCAGGCCGATCCAGGCGCTCAAACCAGTCACGCCGGCAGCCGTCGAGCCGCTTGAATGGGCGTCGATTCAGATCCTCCAGCAGTTCGGCGATGGCCTGATTGAGTGCATGCAGGCTGAAGAACTGCTGATGGCGCAGCCGCGCCATGATCCAGCGCTCGACAACCTGCACCGCCACCTCGGCCTTGGCTTTGTCCTGAGGTTTGCGTGGCCGTGCCGGCAAAATCACCGTCTGATAATGCCGGGCGCACTCCAGTGTCGCGCGGTTCAGGCCCGGCTCGTAACGATCCGGCTGAGCAACCAGGGCGCGCGGATTGTCCGGCACGACCATCTCTGGCACGCCACCAAAGTAGGCGAGCGCCTGGCCCAGAGACGTCAGCCAGTCGACCTGGGTTTCGCCCGGCGTCGCGCAGGCATAGGTGTAATTCGAAGCGCCCAGTGCAGCGACGAAGATATGCGCCCGGCGGACTTCGCCGGTGGCTGGATCGACCACCGGCAGCGTCGGGCCGGCATAGTCGATGAACAGCTTCTCGCCCGCGCGGTGCAGCTGACGCATCGAGCGTTTGAGCGTCTGGGCGTAGCGCCGGTAGTGCTCGACGAACTGGGTGTAGCGGTAGGTCGGCTGCCCCGCATGCGCGGCGAGATACTCCTCCCACAGCAGCTGCAAGGTGACGCCCTTGCGCCGCAGCTCGCGGTGGATACTCAGCACGTCCGGCAGCACCCCGCTCACCGCGCGGCTGGCCCGTCGACGCCGGCGGGAACAAGGCGGCCGCCAGCGCGGCCTCGTCCATGGCCACCAGCGCCGGCCAATCCAGCCCGGCCACACGCGCCGCCGCGACGTACTTGCTGACGACGCCCTTGGACAGCTGCAAGGCACGGGCGATCTTCTCGTGGGACAAACCGGCCTCAAGCTTGAGGCGCAGACATTCTTTGATGTTTCGCATGGCTACTCGCGGCGCCGCCATCCCTCGTCTCCCGAAATCGGGCGAGGGTGACGGTCGCATCAGGTCATGCGCAACGCAGGGGGAAGGTTTTCGCTAAGCCGTGACCGGCGATTTCGGTAAGCCGTGACCGCCTGTTTCGGAACAGGCGGAAAATCGGTCACGTTGCTACCGAAATGAGCGGTCACGCGTTAGCGAAATGACCGGTCACGATCAACCGAAACGGCCGGTCACGATGCTCCGAAATATGCACAACGATTGTTGATCGCGTCCAGAGTGCTCATCAGTCGCTCGGTTTTCACGGGCTGTTCAGGGGCAAACAGATCCGGCGTGTATTCGTTCTTGCGGCACAGATCCAGGAGCAGCACTTGAGCCTTGGCGTAGCTGAAGCCTTCTCTGAAGACCTGCTGCAATCCAGCCTGAACAGCCTTGACGATCAGTCGGCTGTCGTCGGTCGGGTAGGGCAGCTGGCAGAGGACGCCATTGGCATATTTCGCTTCAGCTGGATTGAACATCCCGGTGCGCAGACTGACCCTCACCTGCCTGCAGAGCGACTCCTGCTTGCGGAGCTTTTCAGCAGCGCGCGTCGCATAGCTGGTGACGGCCTCTTGGATAGGCGCTAACTCTCGCAGGCGCTTACCGAATGATCTGCTTGAGCATATCTCCTGCTTGGGTTCGATTTCGTTCTCGATCTCCAGGCACGCCACACCGCGCAGTTCGCGCACAGTTTTCTCGACCACGACATTGAATCGCTTGCGTAGTGTCCAGGCATCCATCTGTGCCAAGTCCCAAGCTGTCTTGATTTGCATGCCTTCCAAGTGAGCACGTATTCGGGGACCAACGCCCCAGACTTCCTCTACAGGCATGGCCTTGAGCAGCTTGTCGCGACGAACCGGATCGCGAATGTCTACGACGCCACCAGTTTGCTTCTGCCAGCGCTTGGCGGCGTTATTAGCGAGCTTGGCCAGTGTCTTGGTGGTGGCGATGCCTATGCCGACCGGGATACCAGTCTTCTGCTTAATCTCTGCCTGCACCTGACGACCTATCGACTCCAGCGGCTCGGGCAGCCCGGTCATATCGGCAAAGGCTTCGTCGATGCTGTATACCTCGATGCTTGGAAAGCAGCTCTCCAGGATCGTCATCACACGCTCGCTCATGTCGCCATTTATGTGTAATAGAAAGTCAATAAGAACCGGGCCATGCTCGCCCTTGGAGCTTCTCATACCCAACCGGTATGGCTGTAGCTTCTGAGGAGATCGCCGTCGCTCACCGGATCATCCGGTCATCCTGTTAGTAACCGGTCAAAGCTGATCTGTTACATCGAAGGCGGACACCTGTCCATCGACAACACCCCTGCCGAGCGGTGAACCGCCCTCCCATGTACATATGACCAAAACGTCGCCGTTATCCTACCGTTCTGTCATGCCTACCCACGACGGAGTATTGACGGTCTCCGTCCTATAACATAGCTTTTCCGAAAGGCGCTCAAGTACATATCGTCATGTGCATACGAGCCTCGTGTCGTTAAAAGAAATGGTTGGTGCCGCATGAAAGTGCTCTTCATGATGCCGTTCGGCGTGTCGAGCTTCTCCGCCCCCATCAAGATCAAGGCTTCGTCTTGGTGTTAGTGCCAGATGCACGTCACCTTGCGGTGCAGGAATGGAGTGTGAACATGAAAGCAGAAACGGAATCGCGGATTTTTTCGGTGGACGAATATGTCCGTCCGTCTAACGGCGAACCGATCCGTTCAGTTGTTCTGGAGACCAACGATTCTGTCGTTGTAGTTTGGCACGCCTACCCTAGGCAGGAAATAGCTGCCCATGTCCATCCTCACGGCCAAGATACTTGGACGGTTATCTCAGGTGAGGCCAAGTATTATCAAGGCAACGGCGTAGAAATTCATCTTAAAGCTGGAGATATTGCCATTGCAAAACCTGGGCAAGTACATGGTGCCGTGAACTCTGGTCCAGGACCTTTCATATTTGTCTCCGTGGTTGCGCCGGGCAGTGCAGGTTTTGCGTTATCTGAGAAATAGGCGAAAGGCCTGAGAGGAACCTGATGAATACACGAGTATTTACGTTCGCTGGTGGAGAAACGGGGGTTTGGCGCGTTGTTGCGATGAATGCCGTGGCAGGAGCCCCTCTCCCTGGAATCCCACGGCTCAACGTAGCCGCTGGCTCTGTTTCGCCGCAGCCTCCGGGCACCAAATGGCTCCTTCGCGGGATAACGAGTAACGAGCGCTATGTCGTGCGTGAAGAGAAGGATCGTCTCGTGGCGAAGCAGCCAAGCTTGGGTCGAGCAGAGGCTACCTGCGCCGCCCTGATCCCTATCCGGAAAAACCCCTCATGGTGGGGACTGTCTCAAGACGAACGCCGGAAGATTTTTGAGGAACAGTCCCGTCACATTCACATCGGGCTCCAATATCTCCCTGCTGTGGCCCGCCGCCTCCACCATTGTCGGGACCTGGGCGAGAACGAACCCTTCGACTTCTTGACTTGGTTCGAATATTCCCCGTCTGATGAGACGGCCTTTAACAGGCTTCTGGCCGAACTCCGAGCCTCGGTGGAGTGGCAGTATGTCGACAGAGAAATCGACATCCGGCTAGTGCATGAGCCGGCCTAGCATCAGGTTTAACTTCGATCTACGTGCGGCACACTCCTGCGACACCCGCAGCCCAGCAAAACCCCGAAAAATCTAGTGTGTCGCATAACTTAGGAGTAACGCGACAGGTATGTCTAGCGAGCCACTAGTCGCTTAAGAACTTTTCTACTTATAGCCTCCTCTTTCTCTCATCGATCTCCTCGGCATCCTGCCGTCTAGAGCCGGCACATTGTCCAGCTTTCGAATGAGGCTCTCCAGCTTTTCCAAGTCGCCCTCGGCAATGGCTCGCTCGTCGGGAGTTAAAGGCACGGCCTCCAAGTACCGTCCGATAGACGATTTGCTTTCCAATGCTTGGGCCCTTGCGCTGGCTTTCGGCAAGTTGAAGTCACACCCCGCACAGGCCATGCGATGTGGGCAGCTGCTCCAGAAGGGATTTGAACAATACGAGTCGCCCAAGTCATAGAAGGTGTAGGGGGCATCTGAATGGCGAACAATTACGTCATGATCGATCAAAACGGAGACCATATGGGCCATTTGATCGGCTTTAACGAAGGATGCTGCCAGCTTGGTAGGCCGAATTCGAATGTAATGCAAAGTCGAATTCGGCGAGCTATGTCCCGACCACTGCATTAGCTCGATCAGCGACATGCCCTGAGGGACGCTGGCGAGCGCCGTCACTGCGGAGGCACGTCCCCGGTGGCTGGTGATTCGCCCGCGACTGTCCTCCAGTGGCACACCCGCCTTGGCGCATAGCATTGGAATGATGGTGCCATTAATGACACTGGAGCCTATGCGCTTGCCTCGAAACTGAAATAGGTAGCTAACTTTTTCCCCGGTTCGCTCATCCAGCAAAGCGGCCTGGTTAGCAGGCCTGTCCTCCAGCCAGGCGTCAATGCGCTCCTTCACGACCACCGCTACAGGTTTGACGAAAGCTTTGAACGTCTTGCTGGCAGGAATATCGAGATAGCATAAAGTTTTTGCTGGAACGATGGTCCCATCCTCGTGTACCACATCATTGGTCTGAGGATGCGCGCATCTTTTATCCAAGCGCATGATTTCATTGCTGCGCAAACCAGCGTGCGTCCACACTACAGCAATGGCTTGAACCATCGACAGCGGATAGTGAATCTCCGAAAGCAGATCACTACGCTCAAGATTTAGACTCGCCCAAATCAGCTTGAGCCAGGTCGAGTCATCAATTACCCGCGGGTTGATACCCGAGTTGAATGTCACGGATCGCGGGGTGGCGAGGTGATGCCGGGGGCTGAACTTCAAACGACCCCATCCCCAGAGTTCAAAGTCTGTAAAAAATCGTCGCAAGGCATGTAGAAAGCCGCGCTTCGAGTTGGCAGCGATAGGCTGACCAAGCCCCTTTAGCTGTGTTCCCTTCGCTGACTCCAAAGCCCACTCACCGACCGTCATCCGGTCGACGGCAGCAATAAATGCAGCGCAAGTGGACATGCTCCAATCGGTAGGCGCCGCCATTCCTGATTGCTCGCGCGCTAGCCAGACACTGGTCCTCAAGATAAAACTGTAATTGCTTTCACGTGTGCGTGGACGCAAGGTGGAAGTGTCTCGCCATCGACGGCACCACATTGCCCAAGTCGGATCGATGCCTTCGATGCTTTTCGCCCGCCAACAGGTATAGCCTCGCATGCGTAAAGGTTTCGCCAAAATCCCCATGGCAGCGAGGCCGTGAGATACCTTTCCGACCGATCTCGCGACACCTTCGCTTCGATGCTGTTGGCCCTTCAGTAGCAGTTCCTCGGTGAATGTCTCCAACCGCGGATCGCCGTTTTCCAGCATCAAGGCACCCAGCACGTTGGAAAGGAACTGCTCAAGATGGCGAGCAGCGTAGCCCAGCGATCTCAACGCTTGGCTCAAGCGAACGTGCTCATGTCTGAACACGGCATGGCCGAAGATAAAAGAAGCATATATCGCCGGCTGCCGGAATTTGGCGATACGCTGCGGGGTTCGAAAATCGCCGAGATGGTAAGCAACGGAAGCGAGATATGGTCGTGATCCTGCTCGATTACTGAGCAAGGTCAACCACTGCGACTCAGACCAACACCAGTAGGGTTTACCGGTTTTGCTGACATTCCAGAGAATGACTGCCACTGATGAAATGGCTAATCGCTGAGAAACGCCGCTGTGCGCCGCTATATCAGCTAGCGGCCTCATGAGCTCAGGTATCTCTGATTGGAGGTAGCCCCAGTCTGAACGGTGAGAGCGATTCGAAAGTATGCTCAGCTCGATTTTCGATAGATCGCTCTGACGTACGTACTTGCTCGCGTCGAACGGAACATAAGGGGTGACTGAGGGGGTGCTCATAGCAATGCCTCAGACCCAAAGAGTTCACAGAACATCCGAGCATCGAGACTGCCGACGGAGTGCGCCATCTTTGCGGTTAAATCCGCGCCAGATAGGTGCAGGTAAATCAAAGTGGTTTTGGGGTCTCGATGTCCAGCATACGTGGTCAGTTCATGGAGCTTCCAGCCCGCACGGGCCAGATGGGTAAGCCGAAGGTGGCGAAAGGTATGAGTGCTCAGGTGCGATAGTTTCGCTTCCTTGGCCCACCCTTCAACCGTTTTACTCCACGCCCAACGGGACAGTGGCGAGCCTCGATTACGATCTGATGCTGATCGAAACAACGAACCTCGCATCCAGCCAGCGCCGCGAAGAGCATGTAGATGCTCTATCAAGACAGGTGCAATGTCTGGGCTGTAGCACACGACGCGGCTGCGTTTGCCTTTGGTCGTTTCCGCTCGCACCGAGATCAGTCGGTGTGCAACGTCTAAATCCTCAATACGCAAGGCCACCAACTCGGCACGGCGAAGAGCCCCGAAATACGCCAACGACAGCATTAGTCGATCACGGATAGACGACCTGGCCTGTTGGCGCTGATGGAAAATTGACCCACCCTGCCGATTGAAATTTGACCCAGGGCGGATTGCTGATTTTGTTACCAGCAACTGTGGATAAGTCTACCAGCGCAGCTGCTTTTGAACCCACTCCCTCGCTGTCCCAGTTCAGCTGTTGAAGACCTGCCACATGCAGCCATGCAGCAGGCCGTCGTCACCATGAAATCAGAACGACTCATCGTCCTCCGGTTCCTGGCCGCCCTTACGCTTTCGCTCCCGTGATTTGATCTTGGCCTGGGCCGCCAAGCTACTGTGTTGCAGGCGATAGGACTCGTTACCGGTTTCGACGATGTGGCAGTGGTGGGTCAGCCGATCCAGCAGGGCGGTGGTCATCTTGGCGTCGCCGAACACGCTCGACCATTCGGCGAAGCTCAGGTTGGTGGTGATCACCACGCTGGTGTGTTCGTACAGCTTGGACAGCAGGTGAAACAGCAACGCACCGCCAGCCTGGCTGAACGGCAGATAACCCAGTTCGTCGAGGATGACCAGATCCATGCGCAGCAGTGCCTGGGCGATCCGCCCGGCTTTGCCGTCGTGTTTTTCGCGCTCCAGCAGATTGACCAGATCGACCGTGGAGTAGAAGCGCACGCGCTTGCCATGCCGGGTGATGCCGGACACGGCCAGCGCGGTGGCTAGGTGGGTTTTACCGGTGCCTGGCCCACCGATCAGCACCACGTTCTGCGCGGTGTCGGTAAAGGCCAGGCTGGCCAGCTCGCTGATCAGGCGTGCGTCGGCGCTAGAGGCGCTGAAGTCGAAGCTGGCCAGATCGCGGTGCATCGGCAGCTTGGCCATGTTCATCTGGTGGCTCACCGAGCGCATGGCGCGATCTGTGTGCTCTTGTTCCAGCAGGTGTTCGAGCAGCCACTTGGACGAGGCTGTGTTCGACTCACCCTGTGCAGTTAACTCCGCCCAGGCCGTGGCCATGCCGTGCAGGCGCAGCTCCTTGAGTTCCGCCATCAAATCACGCATGACCGACCTCCTCGGCCTGGCCACGCAGGCGGTCGTAGCGCGCCGTGTTAGCGACGGGGGCTTCCTTGAGCGACAAGTGGGTTTCGACGCTGGGTGGTGGTTCGGTCGCGGCCAGGCGCGCCACGACATTGAGG
>NZ_JASCPA010000094.1:0-11033 GCF_029959715.1 Pseudomonas sp. PS02288
CTTCGAAAGAGGGTGGCCATCGCGGCGCTTTTTTTTGGGGCTCGAGTTTCCAGGAGAGGATGAAATGAGGCCGGAACAGGAACTTCAAGGCTTATTGAAACGCATCGGCCTGGATCGGCAGGAGATCGAAAACCGCTGCCGCTTCCTTGGCTGGAACGAACAGGACGCGGAGCGTCTGAGCCGCTCGGCAGGCCTGATGGAGGAGCCCCACGCGGCCTTCGTCGAGGCGCTGTACGCGCACATGGTCAAGTTCGACCCGCTGCAGCGGATTCTAAACGACGCGGAAACCCTCAGGCGTCTCAAGCGCAGCCAGTTGAACTACTACCGGCGCCTGTGGATGGGGCCGTACGACCGAGACTACGTGCGCGAGCGGCTGCAGATCGGCCTAGTCCACGAGCGCGTCGGCGTCGAACTCAAGTGGTACATGGGCGCCTATCGCATGTATCTGGACGGCATGACCGACGCACTGTTCGCCGAAAGCCCCAACGCGGCGCTCTACCAGAGCATGCTCAAGGCCGTATTCTTCGACATGACGCTGGCGATCGACACCTACACCGCGGCCCAGCGCCAGGCCCTGGAAGACAGCGAGGCGCGCTTCGCCCGCGCGCTGCGTGGCGCCAACGACGGGCTATGGGACTGGGACGTGGTGAACGACCGGCTGTACCTCTCGGAGCGCTGGGCGAGCATGCTCGGCTATGGCCGCGACAGTTTCAGCGAAAGCAGCCAGGGCTGGTTCAGCCGCGTGCACCCGGACGACCTGCCCTCGCTGCGCCAGGCCATCGACGCCCACCTGCGCGACGAAACCGCGTTCCTGCACATGGAATACCGGATTCGTCGCGCCGACGGCGAGTTCGCCTGGGTGCTGGTCCGCGGCGTGGCCGAGCGGGACCGCCAGGGCGGCCTGCGGATGGCTGGTTCGCAAACCGACGTCAGCCAGCGCAAGGCGGTCGACAGCCAGCTCCGCCACGCCGCCCGGCACGACCCGCTGACCGGCCTGGCCAACCGTACCCGGCTCGACGAATTGCTGCACCAGGCGCTGCAACGCCAGCGCAAGGCCGGCGCCCGCCAGGCCGCACTGATGTTCATCGACCTCGACCGCTTCAAGCTCATCAACGACAGCCTCGGGCATGCCGCCGGCGACCACGTGCTGATCGAGGTCGCCCACCGACTGAAACGCTGCCTGCGCCCTGGCGACCACCTCATCCGCTTCGGCGGCGACGAATTCGTGGTGCTGCTCGACGACATGGCCCTGCAGGCCGACGCCGAACAGGTCGCCCAGCGCATGCTGGAAAGCCTCCAGCATCCGCTGCACCTGCGCGAACACGCACTGGTGGTCAGCGCCAGCATCGGCATCGCCCCGCTGCGCGACGAGGGCCGCACGCTGGATGCGTTGCAGGCAGCCGACCTGGCGCTGTACCGCGCCAAGGCCGCCGGCAAATCGCAGTTCGCCCGCTACAGCGAGGAGCTGCAGGTCGCCGCCCAACATCAATTGCAGCTGGAGAGCGCGCTGTCGCAGTCGCTGGCCAAGGGTCAGTTCGAGGTGCACTACCAGCCGATCTGCCGCATCGACCATGGCCACCCCTACCTGCAGACCGTCGAGGCGCTGGTGCGCTGGCGGCACAAGGGACGCCTGGTCGGGCCGCTGGAGTTCGTCCCGGCGCTGGAGGAGTCCGGCGAGATCGTCCGCGTCGGCGAATGGGTGCTGCGCGAGGCGTGTCGCCAGGTGCGCCGCTGGCAACTGGACGGGCAGGCACACCTGCGCTGTTCGGTGAACCTGTCGAGCCGGCAACTGGGGCAGATGGATTTCGCCGCGCGGGTCGCCGACATCCTCCGCGAAACCGGCCTGCCGGCGCCCAGCCTGATTCTCGAGATCACCGAAAGCCTGCTGATGGAAGACAGCGCGGAGACCCTCGCCAGCCTGCGCGAGCTGGCCAGCCTGGGTATCCGCCTGGCGCTGGACGACTTCGGCACCGGCTATTCGTCGCTGGGCTACCTGAAGCGCTTCCCGCTGCACATCCTCAAGGTCGACAAGAGCTTCATCAGCGGCACCCCGCACGATCCCGAGCTCACCGCGATCAGCCGGGCGATCATCGGCCTGGGCGCCAGCCTCGGCCTGCAGGTGGTCGCCGAGGGCGTGGAACTGCAGGAACACCTGGACTTCCTCGCCCGCGAAGGCTGCCGCTATGCCCAGGGTTACTGGTTCAGCCGGCCGCAGCCGCCGCAGGAACTGCAGCGGCTGTTCGACAGTGGCGATTGCTTCGAGGGGCGCTGGTCCCTGTTGCCGAGCCCGTCCCAGGCGGCGGGCACCGACCTGTACTGAGCACTCGCCCACGACCCGTGCATCGGCTCAGCCGAAGAACCAGTAGCAGACCAGGATCGCCGCGATGACCCCGGTCAGGTCCGCCAGCAGTGCGCAGCCTACCGTGTGCCGCGCGCGCTGGATGCCTACCGCGCCTAAGTACACGGCGAGCACATAGAAGGTGGTTTCGGTGCTGCCCTGCACCGTCGCCGCGATCAGCGCCGGGAAGCTGTCGACGCCCTGGCTCTGCATCGTCTCGATCAGCATCGCCCGCGCCGCGCTGCCGGAGAAAGGCTTGACCAGCGCGGTCGGCAGCGCATCGACGAAACGCCCATCCAGCCCCAGCGCGCCGACCAGCCATCGGATCCCGTCCAGGCCGATGTCCAGCGCACCGGACGCCCGCAGCACGCCCACCGCGCAGAGCATTGCCACCAGATAGGGCAGCAGGCTCCTGGCGACGTCGAAGCCTTCCTTCGCGCCCTCGACGAAGCTCTCGTAGACCGGCACCCGCTTCAGCGCGCCGAGCAGCAAAAACAGCATGATCAAGCCGAACAGACAGAGGTTGCCGAGCAACGACGACAGCGCTGCCAGCGCGGTGGCCGAGAGCGTGGCGAGCACGCCCATGAAGCCGCCGAGGATCAGCGCGCCCGGCACCAGGTAGGCGAGTACCACCGGGTCCCAGAGCTTCAGGCGCTGCATGAAGGCCACCGAGAACAGCCCCACCAGGGTCGAGGCACTGGTCGCCAGGAGGATCGGCAGGAACACCAGGGTCGGGTCGAGCGCCCCCTGCTGCGCCCGGTACATGAAGATGTTCACCGGCAGCAGGGTCAGCGACGAAGCGTTGAGCACGAGGAACAGAATCTGCGCGTTGCTCGCCACGGTCTGGCTCGGATTGAGCTCCTGCAGCGCGCGCATCGCCTTCAGGCCGATCGGCGTGGCGGCATTGTCCAGGCCGAGGCCGTTGGCGGCGAAATTGAGGGTGATCAGCCCCAGCGCCGGGTGGCCGGGCGGCACCTCCGGCATCAGCCGGCTGAACAGCGGCCCGAGCATTCGCGCCAGCCAGTCGACCAGCCCGGCCTGCTCGGCGATACGCAGGAAGCCCAGCCACAGCGTCAGCGTGCCGAACAGCAGGATCATCACCTCGACCGACAGTTTGGCCATGGCGAACAGGCTTTCCACCAGCGCGGCGAACACCTCCGCATCGCCGCCGAGCAGCCAGCGCCCCAGCGCGGAAACGGCCGCCACCACGAAAAAGCCCAGCCATAAGCCGTTGAGCATGCAGACCTCCGCACAAACAGGAGGCTGGATGATAGCGGCGCGACACTCCGCGGTCACGGCATGGTCTACCTTGCGTTCTGCTGTCATCCATCACGCGAGGAACCGAAAGATGAAGAAAATCCTGGTGCTCTACTACTCCATGTACGGCCACATCGAGCAGATGGCCGAAGCCGTCGCGCAGGGCGCGCGCAGTGTCGAAGGCGTGGAGGTGACGCTCAAGCGGGTGGCGGAAACCATGCCAGAGGACCTCGCCCGGCAGGCCGGTGCCAAACTCGACCAGGCTGCGCCTCTCGCCACGCCGCAGGAGCTGGCCGACTACGACGCCATCCTGTTCGGCAGCCCGACGCGGTTCGGCAACATGGCCGGTCAGATGCGTACCTTCCTCGACCAGACCGGGGGGCTTTGGGCGAAGGGTGCGCTGATCGGCAAGATCGGCAGTGTCTTTACCTCGACCGGCACGGGCGCCGGCACCGAGACCACCATCACCTCGTTCTGGAACACGCTGGCGCACCACGGCATGCTGATCGTTGGTCTGCCCTACAGCGCGCCGGAGCTTTCCGACATCAGTGAAGTGCGCAGCGGCTCGCCCTACGGCGCGGCCACCATCGCGGGGCCGGACGGCTCGCGCAAACCGAGCGAGAAGGAGCTCAGCCTGGCGAAATTCCAGGGCGCGCACGTGGCGAAGCTGGCGGTGCGATTGCACTAAGAAGCTGGAAGCGGCCGAACGGCCAATAAACATGATTGAGCTGCCCACCGGAGTCGATTGACGACTCCGGTGCAGCTTCGCCTGATCCGGCCCGCGAACGGGAGTACTCGCTGTACCCCTAGGTCGCTCCGAACTCAAACATCCAGAGCAACCCGGCCCCCTGATCACATCCGCTGTCGGATGAGTGACGGCTGAAGGCCAGCCGTTTCGCTGATCGATGAATTCCCTTTCGCTCAGCGGGCGACTCCTTCCATGAGTCGCGATTCTCTCGATTGCCCCACTCGGCCGGGCAATCGGGCATTCCAGGGCCCGCTTAGCGCGGTCCGCGCATGCGCCCGAAGATGAACGAAGCCACGAACAACACCAGGAACAGGATGAACAGAATCTTGGCGATTCCAGTGGCAGTGCCGGCAATACCACCGAAGCCGAGAACACCAGCGATGATGGCGATGATCAGGAAGGTTATGGCCCAGCTCAACATAGGATTTTCCTCTTTCTCGTTTTTGATGTTGCTAGCGCTCAGACGACCTCGGGGGTGTGTCCGGACGCGGTTACGGTTTCTTCGCGGTCATTGACGTAATGACTCTCCAACAGCGCCTGGCCGACCACGAGTGCACAACTCATCATCAATCCCAGGAACAGCAGGGCAGTGATCACAAAAGCAAGAATCCACATGTCCATCTCCTTTTCGCCGCTCTGCCAGCGATGTCCGTCGGTTAGAAAACGTAGCTTTCCTGCTTCGGCAGTTCGTTCCAGATCTGCTGGCTTTCGCGAGCAGAAGGCTGCGTGGCGGGCTGCAGCGATTCCCGGGTGTACTGCTGGGCAACCTGAGCCTGCACTTGGAGGGACGGTTGCAGACGCTGCACCTGACCCCACTGCGTCTCGACCATGGCCAGACCGGGGGCCTGGGCGGCGGCGGTCTGTGGTTTTTCGGTCACTTGGATCAACACCAACGCGGCTACGGCGAACAGTCCTTTGGAGAGGGGCGACTTGAGCAGTTGGTTGTTCATCCTGATTCCTCCGAGCGACTGGTTTCCAGCGCGTTTCAATTTCGTATGTGACTAACATTGCAGCCGCCGTGCCATCTGCAATTCGTTTTTTTCCCCTTTAAAATCAATAACTTATTTGGAGTATTCAAAGGCTTTCGGTGGCAATCTGCACGATGGTCCATTTTCCCTTCGTGCGTTTTGCAAGGTCTTACGGGGCTAGGGCATCCGTGCCCGACTGTCGCAGTCACGCGAGGCTCTTCTTCAGCGCGCTCATGCGCGCGTGGCAGGCCCGGATCTTCGGCAGTTCGAGGCCCAGCAGCGCCTGGACGTCGACGTCCGCGTCCTTGAGCGCGTCTTCGTAGGCCGCGAGGATGCGGTCCTCGGTGGCCTCGAGTTGGCCGACATAGGTCGCGTCCTTGTCGGAGGCCATGCCGGCACGCGCTTCGGCGTAGGCTTCGCGGAACCTGCCGAACAACGTACCGCCCTGCGCTGGGTGCTCTTCATTGGCCGCCACCTTCACCGCCAGCGCCTGGATGACGGCGTTCTTCACCTGCGCCATCTCCTCGAACACCTGGCGCAGTTCGGGACTTTTCACTTCGCTCAGGGCGTGGCGGTAGAAGCGCTCGCCATCACGGGTAATCTCGATGAGCTCGTTGAGGGTGTGGGTCTTGTCGTTCATGGCCGTTCTCCGGAGAAAGCGCCAAGCAGGCGCGGAACAGGCCCGGATCGTCATGGTCGCCGCAGCGGGCAGAGGGTGTCGCGTGACCGGGCCAGTCGAGCGAAGGATGAATCGCTCCATTCGGCCTTGTGGTCGCAAACGACATGCCACGCCCAGCTAATTAAATCCCTCTACTTTTCAATAACTTGGAAAGACAGAGGAAGTTATCTTCATGCACGCTGCAGGATAAGGCACTATCGACCGTGCAACTTGCACGGCAATTACGGGACTAAGCAAACGCCGAGCTGCAGAAAACGAGAAAAAGGCAGCCGCTGCGATGCGCATCGAGCGCATCCGGGACATAGCCGAGCGCGTTGAACGGGGAGTATGAAAGTGGAAAACAAGATCGAGGCCAGCGGCCGCATTCTCCTGGTGGATGACGAGGCGGCCATCCTGCGCACCTTCCGTTACTGCCTGGAAGACGAGGGCTACACCGTGGCCACGGCCAACAGCGCGGCGCAGGCCGACTCGCTGTTGCAACGGCAGGTATTCGACCTGTGCTTCCTCGACCTGCGCCTGGGCGAGGACAACGGCCTCGACGTGCTGCAACAGATGAAGGTGCAGGCGCCGTGGATGCGCGTGGTGATCGTCACCGCCCACTCGGCGATCGATACCGCGGTGGACGCCATGCAGCTGGGCGCGGCGGATTACCTGGTCAAGCCGTGCAGCCCCGACCAGTTGCGCCTCGCCGCGGCCAAGCAACTGGAAGTCCGCCAGCTCGCCGCCCGCCTGGAAGCACTGGAAGGCGAAGTGCGCCAGCGCAGCAACGGTCTGGGCTCGAACAGCCCGGCGATGATGAAAGTGCTGGAAACCGCGCGCCAGGTAGCCGATACCGACGCCAACATCCTGATCCTCGGCGAATCCGGCACCGGCAAGGGTGAACTGGCCCGCGCCATTCACGGCTGGAGCCGCCGGGCGAAGAAGACCTGCGTGACCATCAACTGCCCGTCGCTGTCCGCCGACCTGATGGAAAGCGAGCTGTTCGGTCACAACCGCGGCGCCTTCACCGGCGCCACCGAGAACACCTTAGGCCGGGTCAGCCAGGCTGACGGCGGCACGCTGTTCCTCGACGAGATCGGCGACTTCCCGCTGATCCTCCAGCCCAAGCTGCTGCGCTTCATCCAGGACAAGGAATACGAGCGCGTCGGCGACCCGGTGACCCGCCGCGCCGATGTGCGCATCCTCGCCGCGACCAACCTGAACCTCGAGGACATGGTCCGCGAGGGACGCTTCCGCGAAGACCTGCTTTACCGCCTCAACGTCATCACCCTGAACCTGCCGCCGCTGCGCGAGCGCCCGGAAGACGTGCTGCAGCTGGCGGAGAGCTTCCTCTCGCAATTCGTCAAGAGCTACGGCCGCCCGGCGCGCGCCTTCAGCGCCGAAGCCAGCGAGGCGTTGACCAGCTATTCGTGGCCAGGCAACGTGCGCGAACTGCGCAACGTGATCGAGCGCGCCAGCATCATCTGCCCGCAGGAATACGTCGAAGTCAGCCACCTCGGCATGAGCACCCACAGCGGCGGCAACAGCGCGCCGCGCGTCGGTGAATCGCTGAGCCTGGAACAGTTGGAGAAAGCCCACATCGCCGCGGTGATGGCCACCAGCGAGACCCTCGACCAGGCCGCCAGAACCCTCGGAATCGACGCCTCGACGCTGTATCGGAAGCGCAAACAGTACGGTCTATGAAAGCCATCATGAATCTGCGTGCCCGGCTGTTCCTGGGCATTTCCTCGTTGATGACCCTGGCCCTGCTCGGCCTGTGCCTGGGCGTGTTCAGCGTGATCCAGATGGCGCAGTCGCAGGACCATCTGATCCGCAGCAATTTTGCCGTCATCGAAGTCGCCCAGCAGCTTCGCCAGAACCTGGGCAACCAGCTGGCGCTGTTGCTGGAGCGGCCGGTGCAGACGCAGCGGCTGGAGCAGATCCGCGGCGATTTCCAGCGCACCCTCGACGATGCCATCAAGCACAACGCCAAGGGCCCGGATGTCGAGCAATTGCAGCTCGCGCGCGACGAGTTCGACGCCTACAACGCCTTCCTCGACCAGCCTGGGCAACCGCTCCCGCTCCAGGGCTTCACCGGCAATCCGGCGTTCAGCAAGGCCTACACCCAGCTGCGCGATCACCTGGTGAAGATGCAGCAGGACGCGCTGGGCGACATGCGCAGCGAAGGCGCACACGCACGCAACCGCTCGATCCTGATCGCCATCCTGCTCGGCCTGATCGGCCTGGCCGTTCTGGTGCTCGGCTACATCACCGCACACAGCTTCGCGCGACGTTTCAGCGCGCCGATCGAGGGCCTGTCGAAAGCCGCCGACCAGATTGGCCAGGGCGACTTCAATGTGGTCCTGCCGGTGTCGCCGATCGCCGAGATGTCCACCCTGATCCGCCGCTTCGGCCTGATGACCGAAGCGCTTCGCGAGCTCAAGGAAACCAACGTCGAGGCCCTGCTGCGCGGTCAGCAGCGCCTGCAGGCCCTGCTCGACAGCATCGACGACGGTCTTCTGATCATCGACCAGCGCGGTCAGATCGAACACGCCAACCCGGTCTCCCAGCGCCAGCTTGCCTGGAGCAACGAGCACATCGGCCTCAGCCTGGGCGAGGCACTCAACCAGCCGGCCCTGGACGATGCCGTGCACAAGGTGCTCGGCGACCAGCCGCTGGAGGCACCGCAGGACGACCTGGTGATCGAGGCCGGCGGCGAGACCCGTCTGCTCGCCTGGCGCCTGTCGAACATCAGCGATGCCCAGGGCCGCACGGTGGGCGCGGTGCTGATCCTGCGCGACGTGACCAGCCAACGCGCCTTCGAGCGGGTGCGCAACGAGTTCGTCCTGCGCGCCTCGCACGAATTGCGCACCCCGGTCACCGGCATGCACATGGCCTTCGGCCTGCTTCGCGAGCGCCTGAAATTCGGCCCGGAGAGCCGCGAGAGCGACCTGATCCAGACGGTCGACGAGGAGATGCGCCGACTGGTCCGCCTGATCAACGATCTGCTGAACTTCTCGCGCTACCAGAGCGGACAGCAGAAGCTGGAGCTACGCCCCTGCGATGTTGGCGAGCTGCTGGAAAACGTCCGTCTGCGCTTCGCCGGCCAGGCCGCCGAGCAGCAGGTGTCGCTGGAGCTGGACATGCAGTTGCCGCTTCCCACCGTGCAGATCGATCGTCCGCAGATGGAACGGGTATTCGACAATCTGCTCGACAACGCCCTGCGCTATACGCCTGCCGGCGGCAGCATTCGCCTGCAGGCGCGGCGCCATGGTGAGCGGGTGATTCTCAGCGTGGAGGACACCGGCGAGGGCATTCCCTACAGCCAGCAATCGCGGATTTTCGAGCCTTTCGTGCAGATCGGCCGCAAGCAGGGCGGTGCCGGTCTGGGCCTGGCGCTGTGCAAGGAAATCGCGCGGCTGCATGGCGGCCGCCTCGGCGTGCACTCGCGCCTCGGCCAGGGCACGGTGTTCTATCTGGCGCTGCCGATCTGAGGCCACTCAGGGCCGCGCGGTCACCTGGTTCAGGCTGAGCAGCAGCGCGGCGGTCTGCGCGTCCGGCTCGCCGTCGAAGCGGGTCGGCCGGTACTTCATCTGGAACGCACCGATCACCTTGCGCGTGGGGCCGTCCAGCACCCCGTGCTGGGGCACTTCGTAGCCCTGCACGGCGAGCTGTTGCTGCCACCAGAGCACCGATGGCAACGCCTGCGCGAACTGGGCCTGATAGCGCGCCACCAGGCCCGCGTCCGGCCAGGGCACCAGCCCGGCATCGGCCAGGCGCTTCCAGGGAAACATGGGCCCCGGGTCGGTCTTGCGCTGCGGCGCGATATCGCTGTGGCCGATGATGCTGCCCGGCGGCAGATCATGGCGCTTGACGATGTCCTTGAGCAGCACGATCAGCGCATCGATCTGCGCATCGTCGTAGGGAATCCAGCGCAAGGTGCCGTCCGGCTGCTCCTCGAAGCCCGGGTTCACCAGCTCGATGCCGATGCTGCTGGCGTTGAGCCAGGTACGCCCCTGCCACTGGCTCACACCGGCGTGCCAGGCGCGGCGGTTCTCATCCACCAGGCGATAGGTTATCACCGGGCTGGTGCTGATCAGGTAATGCGCGCTGACCTCGCCCTGGGTCAGCATGGCCAGCGAGCGCGGCAGATCGACGGAGGTGTAGTGGACCACCACGTACTGGATGCGGCTGTTCTGCCCTATCGAGGTGAACGAGGTGTCGAGGCGCGGGCCGCTGCTGCAACCGGCGAGAAGGAAAAGGACAAGCAAAACGGCTGAACACTTCATGGCGAAATGACGGCGACAGTAAAAAGAGTGGAACAGCATAACCACTCTAAGGCGCCCCGGCAGCTTTCCGGGCGAACGTCGAAACGGCATCCCCGGCAAAAACCTCGACCTTTTGGCATTTCCACGTGCCGCTCGGCGGATGCGGTTGTTTGCCGCGGAACACCAGGCTGTTATAGAAGCTCTATTTCAGCGAAGCGGCGTTTGCGACGAACTCGCGCGCTGATCAGCTAAGGACGACGAACGTATGCGCCGCGCATTGCTTTGGTTCAAACAGGATCTCAGGCTCGATGACCATCCGGCATTGTGGGCGGGTATGGAGGCGGACGAACTGATCCCGGTGTTCATCCTGGACCCCAAGTGGGTCAGGAGCGGACCGCTGGGCGCGCGTCGCCTGGGCGTTCATCGGGCCCGTTTTCTTCTCGAAAGCATTACCGCCCTGGACAACTCGCTGCGCGCGCTGGGATCGCGGTTGCTGTTGCTGCCCGGCCATCCCGAAGACGTGATTCCCGATCTGGTCCAGCGCCTGGATATCCAGGAAGTGCTGACCCTGGAAGAGATCGCACCGGAAGAGCTCACCCAGCTGGCGGAGGTCCGTTCGCGCCTGGGCCATGTGCGCCTGCGTGAATTCCAGGGCAATTCGCTGTTCCGCATGGAAGAGCTGCTCAAAGGCCTTGAGCAGATGCCGCAGGTCTACAGCGAGTTCTGTCGGGTCGTAGAGCAGCGCCTGCCGGTGTTCCAGCCGCGCCCGGTGCCGCGCAGCCTGCCGGTCTTCCCG